>DXHP01000035.1 GCA_019113305.1 Candidatus Ignatzschineria merdigallinarum
GTGGTCGTGGTCATGACCATGATCGCCGTAGGCTAATAGCGGAACATTCTGACCGGCATTGATAATCACCCCTTCATATTTGTTTGCCGTTAAGATTCGGGCAAGCCAATTATCAAAATCAGCACCATTTAAAATGACAACATCGGCATTTTGAATTTTTAAAATATCTTTAGGCGTTGGCTCAAAGCTATGTGCATCTTGATCTCGTTGAATAATCGATTCAACAGTGACTTTGTCTTTACCGATATTTTCGGCAAGGTCTTCTAAGATTGAAAAGCTCGTAATCACTTTAAGTGGTTCGGCAAAACTGATGGGCGCAATTAGCGCAAGCGAGCTTATTGCCGCAAGTAATAGACGTTTCATAAGGTTCCTCTTGATGGTTAGATAATATAGAGATATTTGCGGATTTAGTAGAAAAATCCAAAGCTGACAGAGATTTAATAGCTTGAATTTTTTGGCTATTAAAAATGCATACCTCTATCTTAATATCATAGCGTACTTGTCAATACTTTCTGCTGAAATAGAGTCTTGTTGTTTGATTTTAAAAGATATTTAGTTTTTGGATAGAGAGAGGAGTAAAGATTGGATTAAGATTGAATTTTAAAAAAAGCGTAAAGAGTTCGAGTTCTTTACGCTTTTAATATTTTGGGGTGGACAGTTAAAGTTAACCGCAAGCCCAATCGTAGAATGTTTGGTTGAAGTTTTGTTGTTGGAGGTTCTCTTCGGAGATAAAAAATTGCATAGAGCCGCAATCTCCGATCATTAGATCATCAAGACTATCGATTTGTAAGAGTAAAATATGTTGTTGATCTGCTTCCTCTCGGGGATCATGTTGTGCAAAGAAAGGATAGCCAGAGAGTGCATGACCACAATTATGTTCGGCAAGTAGGTCGTAGAACTCATCGTAAAATTCATCGATATCTCCCGTTTCCTCCATAGCGGCAATATAATCGTATAGTGCAGTTTTAATGGGATCAGAGAATATTTGAATATCAAGAGGAAGCAGTGTTTCTTTTGCTGAAAATTGTAATGGATAACTGTCTGTAATTGGCATAATGCCGTAATTTTCGATCTTTTCTTGTGCTAATAAAGTGGTGAGTTGATCATAAGATTCTCGAGAGAGATCTGCTTCATCCGTGATAATCTCAGGGAAATAGAGCACGCGATATCCTCGTTTTTCCCAATCAGGTTGATAATTTCTGGGATATATCAGCCCCATCAGATCATCATTAATATCGTAATAGAAACTCAAGATTCCTTGTTTGGGGAAGTATTTAAGATAAGGGTCTTTTTCTGCAATGATTTGTAGTTCAGGATGATCAAAAATGTCGCTGAGGTTTATTTGTGCTAAAAAAGCTAAAGGAATACCTTCTTTATTTACAGGATAACTTATATCTTTAGGGAAATAGGGGATCCCGCCTAATTTACTAGTAAAAATCCCCCAGTCAGGAGATGTTTTTTCCTTCATCGTGGCACGAATGGCAACCATTTTAGTTTTTTCAAGATAATCAATGAGCGTTTGCTCATAAGTGTGAGGATATTGAATTGTTTGCATAGATGTTCTTTGTTATTGGGGATTAAGAGTTTTGAGGATAGGGCGTGTGCCTTCCGCTTGAAGTTGATCTTGGAGTTTTTTTGAAAAACCTAGATGATTAATCCAGAGAATATCCCCACTATCTTGGTCTTGTAGAAGCCAACAGTTATCTCGCTCCCAAAGCGGAAGGTTTTTTTCTTGTAACAATTTTCGTAGTAGCTGGCTTTTATCTCGATTGAGCGGATGAAAACGTTCACCACCTTGGCGTTTAACAAGCGCTAAATTCATCTGCTCCCAAAATGTTTGTGGTGGACAATTGGCTGCATTTACAAAATGTAGGGTAGGTGTGATATTGGTATCTGAAATTCTTCTGAGATAGAGATGATCCTGAAAATAGAAGACCCCGAAGTTTTCTAGTTTAAAAAAGCTTTGATGCGTGGGCGTTTGTTCGATAAACACGCGGAAAAATTCTGTTAACTGTTTCTGGGTAAAGATAAGGTTGAAAGGTCTAATCCACGCTTGAAGCAGATTTTTTTGGCGCAAAAATGAGAGTTCTTGCAGTTTTGATAGTTGTATAACGTGATCGTTATAATCGTTTTTCGCGGTTACTTTAGTGAGATCTTCACTGGCAATATCTTGTAAGAGATCATCAGCTTCCTGCATGAATTGGGTGACTTGATAAAATGCCGCTTCATATTTAGGAAACTCTTCTTCCATTGTCTTAAAGAGATTATTACGGATAATATTACGCTCCATATCATCCGCTTCGTGATTGGTATAATCTTCTAGCCAAGGAAGTTCAAGCTTGGTCGCTGTTTCGTAGAGCTGTTTTTTAGAGATTGAGAGAAATGGACGAAATAATTCAATTGTATGTGGTCCAAATTCTACTTTATTAAAATCCCTCATCGCGCCTAATCCGCGAACGCCGGCACTTCGGAGTAAGCGTTGCATGAGTGTTTCTGCTTGATCTGAGCGATGATGACCAACGCATAATAGCGAGTTTTCTTGCATCGTTTCCCCAAATTTGAGATAGCGCGCTTCTCGTCCGGCAGCTTCTAAACCGTTAGGATCATGATCTTCAAAATAGACTTCGTAATGATGATGTTGAAAGCCGTAAAACTCTGCCCGTTTTCTTGCGAAATTTGCCCAAAGATGCGAGTAATCGCCATGCCAATTATGATTTACATGAATGGTGGATATTGGTGGTAATTCATCTTTGAATATCGATAACCAGTGAAGCAGGGTATTTGAATCAACGCCGGCGCTGAGCGCTACGTAGAGCGCATTTTTAGATTGTAATTGTGGTTTGTATCGGTTAAAAATTTCAAAATACCAGTTTGGTAACATCGATAAAATCTCCAAGATATTAGGGTTTGATCTCTTTTTTATAAAGATCATAACAGAAAAGCATTACCTGAAAGTTGCTAAAAGTGGTAATCGGACAATCTCTTTCTTTGGAGTAAGGGAGAAAATATCGCTATTTTGGTTTAAAAGTCTTGGTTATCAGTGCTGGCAAATATTTGATATCAGCACGCAACGAGTATTTTCTCCGCCGAGCATCAACTGTCACAGAACGCTTTAGCTCGGTAATGGAGAGTTAATTGTGGGATAGATGATGGATAATGATTTAAAGCTCTAAGCCGATATTAAGATGAAGACGAACGGTATCTCCAAATTCTTTATCAAAACCATGTGCAAGATCGAGCTTCACCGCACCAATTTGTGAATACCAACGAATACCGGCGCCGGCGCCATATTTAAAATCGATCTTACTATTATAAGCATCGCCGGCATCAATAAAGGTGGCGATGGCAATGCTTGGTGTGATTTTATGTTCGTATTCAATACTCGCAACGGCAAGTTTTTTACCGCCATAGATTTCACCGTTATAGCCTTTTTCACCGATCCCATCATATTTATAACCACGAACAGTGTTATCACCGCCGGTATAGAAGCGCAGACTTGGAGGTAGTTTATTTAAATCTTTGCTCTTAATGGTTGTATTACCTAGTGTTCCACGAATTAAGAAGCGATTATTTTCTCCAAGAGGAATAAAGGTATGTAATCCGATGCTCGCTTGGATGAAGGAGATATCTGAACCAACAGAATCAATTGCACCACGGACTTTTCCTTCAATTTTGAAACCAAACTGGTTAAACGGAATCACGGCGGCGGACTTCCATTCTCCATAAAAGGTGGGAACTAAAAGCTTACTATTTTGTTTATGTCCATAAACATCGCGAAAGCGGTCATATTGGTAATGTAGGGAATAACCATATTGATATTGATCACGAGTTCTCTCTTTCGAAACTCCGACAAGATAAGTGGTGTAATCTTTCGTTGAGGTATCTTCATAATCATAATTAAAGAAGATATTGTATGCATCTTGTGTCGGATCAGATCCCGGGATTTGATAATTAATGGTTGCGTCACGTTTTTTCTGTGCAAAGAGGAAGCTGGTGTTGAGCTTATGCCCATAACGATTAATATAGTGCCAGTTAAGTCCGCCCATAACTTTCATACCGATATCTGAAGAGTATCCTAAACCGAGGTTTAAAGTGCGCTGTTTACGAGGTCGAAGATAGATATCGAGCGGAACTTCTTTAGTGTCATTATTGATTTGCGGCACAATAACGACATCTTCAAAGTAATTTGTCTCATTGAACGTAGATTGTAATTGTACTAATTTCTGGTCGCTATAATCGTTATTCTCTCGCATATTGTGGAGAAAGCGCTCTAAAAACTCATCGGCAAAATATTCTTGGTGAAAAGTGGAACTACCAAAAAGATAGCGATCACCAAGCGTCATTTGTAGGTTGATATCCGCTTCGTAATTATTGAGATTTACGATTAATTCGTGATGGGGATAAAAGGCATCAAAGTATCCGAGTTCGGAGGCTTTTTGGGAGAGTTTACTTTTCGTAGATTCGTATTGTGTATGATTGAGCGGAGCGCCCACTTTAAGCTTGCTGCTACTGATGATTTTGGAGAATGCTCTGTATTCACTTTTAGCATCTTTTGTATCGCGTTCTTTGATTGCTTCCAGATCGGTAACGCCGAGAATCACTTGTCCGATAGGAATCTGTTTGCCGGGATCAACGTGATAAGTCACGACAATCTGTTCTTTTTGAAAAATAAGATCGCCTTTAATGGTCGCTCGATAAAACCCATAAGGCTGGAGCGCATCGGCAATCTGTTTAACACCTTCCTCATAGAGCCATTGAATACGGAGTTCTGAAGGTGCTTCTTTACCATTTAGTGCATAGATCTCTGTTGCATTTTGCGCGTTCTCAAGCGCTTTCTTATGAGAAATCCCTTTAATGGTGACTTCCATCTTTTTTTCAGCAAAGCTGATATTAAAAGAGAGCAGAAAAGAGATAAGAAACAGAGGTGAGAGTAATTTCATCTTTTTCATAAAATAGCGCCGTTAAGTCGAGATTAACGGCGAAATCCTTTTTTATAAAGTTTGACTTAAATGGTAATTGTCAGCGTCAAATAAAGATACAACGTTGATTACTCATCCAATTTAAATGCATCATGAAGTGTTCTGACAGCTAACTCATGATATTTGCTATCAATAATCACAGATACTTTAATCTCAGAGGTTGAGATCATTTTGATATTGATTTTTTCATTCGCAAGTGCTTTAAACATGAGGCTTGCAACGCCGGCATGTGAACGCATTCCAAGACCGACGAGAGATACTTTGACGATATCTTTATCGCCAAGCACTTTACGAGCGCCCATCTCTTTCGCAGTTTTTTCTGTGATTTCTAATGCACGATCAAAATCTGTTTCATTGGTGGTGAATGTGAAATCAGTTGTGCCATCTTGGGAGATGTTTTGCACAATCATATCGACTTCAATATTCGCATCACTAATTTGCTCAAGAATATTAAAAGCGATTCCCGGTTGATCTGGAACACCGAGCACGGTAATTTTTGCTTCATTTTTACTTGTTGCAACACCTGAGATAATGGCTGCTTCCATGTCAATATCCTTTTCTGTAGTAATAAGAGTTCCTTCGCCTTCTTCGATTAAGGAAGAGAGAACACGAAGCGGTACTTTGTTCTTTGCGGCAAGCTCTACTGAGCGAATTTGTAATACTTTTGAACCTAAACTTGAGAGCTCCAGCATCTCTTCAAATGCGATTTTATCAAGTTTGCGAGCTTTTGGCTCAATACGTGGATCCGTTGTGTAAACGCCATCTACGTCAGTGAAAATTTGGCACTCTGTTGCATTTAAACGGGCAGCGAGTGCAACCGCTGTGGTATCTGAGCCGCCGCGCCCTAATGTTGTGACAGAGCCATCTTCAGTAACGCCTTGGAATCCAGCAACAACAACGACATAGCCGTTATTTAAATCTGTTTCCATTGCGGAGGTATCAATGTTTTTAATTCGGGCTTTGGTATGAACTTGGTCTGTTAAAATACGAGCTTGGTCACCATTATAAGATTTAGCCTTTATTCCCATCGCTTCAAGCGCAATGCAGAGTAATGAAATACTGACTTGTTCGCCGGTAGAAACTAATGCATCCATTTCTCTTGGGTTAGGGCGTTTGGTTAATCCATGTGCAAGTTGTATGAGGCGGTCGGTTTCTCCTGACATTGCAGAGAGAACCACAACCATTTTATTTCCTTTTTCGTGATATTTTTGGATACGGCGCGCAACATTCTGAATACGCTCAATATTTGCTACAGAACTTCCGCCATATTTTTGTACTAACAGAGTCATTTAATTTATCCTGCCTTATGAATTATAAGTCCGATGATCATGATCGCCTTTATCGAGGGATCAGCTTATAAATATTACAAGAAAGCGCTAGAAAATCTAGCGCTTTCTTTCGTCCATCGGCTCTTCTGACAAAATCTTACAAGAAGATAAAGTTAAGAAGAATATAGACGGGGATTAACACGATCATAGCGATGAACATATAGCCAAAGAATGAAGGCATTTTAATTCCTTCTTGTTCAGCCATTGATTTCACCATGAAGTTTGGTGCGTTACCAATATAGGTTAATGGACCTGTAAATACGGTACCCATTGAGATCGCTAATAAGGTCGCAGGAATACCATTCATGAGATAATCTGCCGCAGCAAGTCCATCAGGCGCTTGAGCACCCGCCATCTTGAAGAATACAAGGTAAGTCGGCGCATTATCTAAGAATGCTGATAGAACCGTGGTTACCCAGAAGTAGATCACATTAATTGGCTCGCCGCTATCTGTATGCGTAATCTCCACAATACCGCTGAAAGCACCAGCTTTACCAGCTTCTAAGATGGTAATGACAGGAACAATCGTTAAGAAAATGCCGGCAAAGATTTTGGCAACTTCAATAATCGGGTGCCAATTGAAATTATTATCAAGACGAATTTTTTTCGACGTAATCTTGAGTGAAACGATGGTTAAGAAGATAAAGAAGAGATCTCTTAAGATATTTTCTAAATGTACTTCAACACCGAAAACCGTCCAGTTAATTCCAGGAATCCAAACACCTGAAACAATGATCCCTAATAAAACCCCTAAAATAATTAAGAAGTTTTGTTTACCCACAATGACAACAGTTGTTTTTTCATCTGATTTTGCGATGTTTTCTTTGTTGAAATAGTAGCTATCAATCACATAAAAAAGGCTTAATAAAATGAGTGAGAAGAGTAAAACTGGTAAGAACATATGTTCTAAAGTCCAGAAGAAATCAACACCATTTAAGAAACCTAAGAAAAGTGGTGGATCGCCAAGTGGTGTTAAACCACCGCCAATATTTGCAACCAAGAAAATAAAGAAAATCGGAATATGCATGCGATGTTTACGATTTTTATTCGCCGATAAAATCGGGCGAATGAGTAACATTGCTGCACCGGTTGTTCCCATAACTGACGCTAAAACGGTTCCTATTGCGAGAATAGAGACGTTAAATTTAGGGCTAGCTACGAGGTTCCCAGAGATGTGAATACCGCCAGATGCTGCAAAGAGCACTAATAGGAGAAGAATGAACGGAATATATTCTTCGATTAATGCGTGCGCAAAGATATTAGTGGTAATACTAAGATCGTAGGTAATAAAGAGAGGAATAAAGAAGAGTAATGTCCAACCCGCCACAATTTTCCCGTAATGATTGTCCCAGATTCTCGGGGCAATGAGAGGAAATACGGCAATAGATAGGATAATTCCGATGAATGGAATAGACCAGAGCGGAGAGAGGTGTTGCCCATCAAAAGAGAGCTCGCCTCCGGCAAAGGCAAGGCTTGGCACCATGCTTATGCTAAGTAGAAACAAAAGGGCTTTACGCATTAATACCTCCAATATTTTCATTTTAGCGTAGGTTGATTGAACTTCTACTCTGTACAGAGAGAATCGCTTGTTTATCATTAGTCGTCCGTACAAACAATAAGGTAATAACGCGAATTAATGAGTTGGTTATGCTGATATTGAGTGCAGTGGGAAGCGATCTTCTTCTCGTATATTCGTGTTAACTTTCTCAAATAGAGTAGGACCCGGCTTTGTTATATGAAACAGCGGTGATCATTCCTAGTTAATTTATGATTGAAGTTTTAGAGGAGAATCCGGCTAATGAAATTTTTATAAATTAGTATCATAAAACAGCAAATTAGGACTTTTCAGTCTATGGTAACGTGCTATGCTATGAGACCTCTATAAACAAATCACAATACCATAGAAAATGAAAAAATTTCAAAAAATCGCGCTAATTCTCAGTAATAAAGAGTCGAATGAGATTCAAGAAGCCGTTTCGCGTACTAAAAATATTATGGATGAGCGTGGTGTTCATTATTTTGAAGTCGATAATTTAGAGTATCGTCTGGCGTTAACCTATCCTGAAACGATTATGCAAGAGATAGAGACGTGTGATTTGATCATTGCTTTTGGCGGTGATGGAACCTTTCTAGGAATTGCTCGTAAAGTTCATCATCTTAATATTCCGGTATTAGGTGTTAATCTTGGGCGATTAGGATTTTTGACAGATATTGATCAACGCACGCTACATACTCGTTTATCTGACATTTTAGATGGCAAAATGAAGTTTGAAGAGCGTTTTTTGTTAAAGGCCACGATTAATTCCGAGTTTCGCTCTTATGCGATGAATGATGTGGTCATTCATAAAACAGAGTTATCGCGCCTTATCGAAATTGATGTTTATGTGAATGATCATTATTTATCGACATATCGCGCGGATGGTTTGATTTTAGCAACGCCGACAGGATCTACGGCATATTCGCTTTCAACAGGTGGCCCGATTATGTATCCCTCATTGCCGGCAATTGTGATCTCGCCGATCTGTCCTCATACATTTAGTCATCGTCCTTTAGTGATTCCGGCAAATTGTAAAGTAGATGTGGTGACAAGTGATCGAGAAAAAACGCCGGTCAATGTGACTTGCGATGGGCAAGAATTATTTACTCTTGCGACTGAGGAAAAATTAACGATTGAGCCTTCTGAACATCTTTTAACTTTAGTGCACTCTGAGGATTATCACTATTTTTCTATTTTGCGAGAAAAGCTCAATTGGGGAAATCAACCGAATACGAGACGTTAAATTTGTTGTAAAGAAGTAGATTGAGACTATTAGTTTTAAAAAATAAAATAGCGCTGTAGAGAGCTTTATAAGCGTTGTTTTTCAAATTGATAGATTGAACAAGACGCTCGATTTAACACTCATGAAAGTGATGTGAAGAAACCTTGTTTTTTAATAAAATTTTAATAAAAGATTGCAAATTATTTTTTAGCGCCTAGAATGTACTCGTTTGTTTGGAATCAGCTAAAAGGAAATAGACGATGAACCATAAAATTGGCACATCACGAATGAAAGAAAACGTCTCAATGCAACGACGTTTCGCTATCTCTTTTGATTCTATTGCTATTGAAAAATTTACTGAAAAAGACCTTCATTTGTAATGAAGGTTTTTTTTTGCCTATTTTTTTTTGCGTAAAAAAAGTTAACGAGCACTTCGTAGTGTAATAAATTTAAAAAAAAGGAAAAACGATGACCACATTAGTTGCAAAAGAGCACCGAATTTATACTGATACTCGAAGCTTAAAGGCTTATTTATTAAATAACATTAAGAAGAATGGTGGTTGGGTTAATGCGCATATGCATGGTGATCGTGCTTTTACGATTGACTATGAAGGATTTGAAGTTTATCAAACCCAAACACTCATCGAAAAATGGGATACGCTTGACCGTATTAAAGCGAATATGACTGAAGAAGATTATTACCGTCATTTTTCAATGGGTATCGAGCGCATGATCGAGCAAGGTGTTACGGCGGTAGGAAGCTTTATTGACGTGGACCCAATTGCCGAAGAACGAGCGATTAATGCAGCACTTCGTGCGCGTAGCAACTATGAGAAAGATATTACGATCAAGCTTGTCAACCAGACTTTGAAAGGTGTGATTGATAAAGAAGCGCGTTATTGGTTTGATAAAGGTGCTGACAAAGTAGATATCATCGGTGGGCTTCCACGTCGTGATTTACGTGATCATGGTGAAGGAATGGATGCTGTACATATGGATGTATTGCTTCAAACGGCTAAAGCGCAAGGCAAAATGGTACATGTTCACGTTGACCAATTTAACTCGAAAGATGAGAAAGAAACGGAGTTAGTTGCTGATAAAACGATTGAGCATGGGATGGAAGGTCGCGTTGTCGCGATTCACAGTATTTCAATTACTGCGCATGATGAAGCATATCGTCAAATGCTTTATGAGAAAATGCTCAAAGCACAAATGATGGTGATCGCTTGTCCATTTGCATGGATTGATAGTCCACGACGAGAAGAGCAAGGTCCAACTCGTAATGCCATCACACCGGCGGATGAGTTAGCGAAAGCGGGGATTCCAGTAGCGGTTGGAACAGATAATATTGCGGATTACATGTTGCCATTTAGTGATGGCGATATGTGGGAAGAGTTAAAGCTTTTAATCACGGGCTGCCGTTATACGGATCTTGATGAAGCGATTAATATCGCGACTAAAAATGGTCGTATGGTATTAGGCTTAGAACCTTATGCGCGAGTTTAAATTATTTGAGATATCACAATAATTTATCGTAAAAATACGAACACTAAAGATGATGAGGATACGGAGATCACAGATGAAAGAATCTGAACTCCATTCAAATAGAATATTTTAATAACAAATTAAAATGAAAGCTTCCAAGAGATTCTTGGGAGCTTTTTTATTGTCTGATGTAAAAGGAACAGTATTCATTTTGGAATATTGTGTGGATGATTAAATTATCTATTCGGGGAAGTCTCGCGCCGAAAAGTTTAGAAGAGATTTTATTCATGT
>DXHP01000036.1 GCA_019113305.1 Candidatus Ignatzschineria merdigallinarum
GGGTTTTCCGGCGTGATTATCAGTGATGATCTTGATATGAAAGGGGCGGATCATTTAGGATCAGTCAAGGAGAAGGTTGCTGCATGTTTTGCTGCCGGCATTAATATTGTATTGCTATGTAATGATATGACGGCGATTCGGGAGTTATTGGCAGATAGTAATTAAGTGATAGTGCTTTTTAAGAGAACCTTTTATCAGATCATTTATAGTGAAATCGGCTTAAAGCTCTGATTAAAAATTTTATTTAAAAGTGATTTAGAGAACTGTTAATTCAGATCACCTGAGATCACAGGTGATCTTTTAAAAGTATATGTCATTATTGATCGGTTTCACGATGTTAATTAAACTCTCGATCCTCGTTGAGGAGTTCTCCACAATTTCTGTGGATAACTGTTAGGACAACTTGATCATAGTTGTGGGATAAGCAAGATATCTTTATAAGTATTTGATTATATTTACCTTATTGCTTGTGAATAGAATATAAAAAACCGCTCAATAAATGAGCGGTTTTAGTTTTTATAAGATCATTTGATCAGTATCTGCTTACTTACTCATCTTTTGCTGCGCGTTGATTTTTACGGCGATCAGCTTCTGAGAGATAACGTTTACGAATACGGATTGATTTTGGTGTTACTTCTACTAACTCATCGTCATCGATAAACTCGATCGCACGTTCAAGCGTAAGTTTGATTGGCGTTACAAGTGTTAATGCTTCATCTGTACCTGCTGCACGGATATTTGTGAGCTGTTTGGCACGAAGCGCATTCACGACTAAGTCATTATCACGGCTATGAATTCCGATGATTTGACCTTCATAAATCTCATCACCATGGCTTGCAAATAAGCGACCACGATCTTGAAGGTTGAAGAGGGCATAGGCAAGTGCTTTACCTTGACCATTTGAGATGAGAACTCCATTTTGACGTTGACCTACAGAACCTTTTTTAATTGGACCATAATGATCAAAGTTATGGAACATTAAGCCTGTGCCGCTTGTAAGCGTCATGAACTCTGTTTGGAAACCGATTAATCCACGTGATGGAATCATATATTCTAAGCGAATACGACCTTTGCCATCTGGAACCATATCTTTAAGTTCCGCAAAACGATTACCCATTTGTTCCATGATATCGCCTTGGTGACGTTCTTCGATATCAAACATGAGTGTTTCATAAGGTTCTGTTTTAACCCCATTTTCTTCACGAATAATAACTTGCGGACGACCCACCGCCATTTCGTAACCTTCGCGGCGCATATTTTCAATTAATACTGAAAGATGAAGCTCACCACGACCCGATACTTTGAATACATCTGCGTTATCTGTGGCTTCTACACGAAGTGCCACGTTATGAATCAACTCTTCTTCTAAGCGTTCTTTAATTTGGCGTGAAGTAACGAATTTACCTTCTTTACCCGCAAATGGAGAAGTGTTGACTTGAATCATCATCGAAACGGTGGGCTCATCAACTGTTAATGCCGGTAACGCTTCAACGTGTTGTGGATCACAAATCGTATCTGAGATAAAGAGAGGATCTAAACCTGTAAAGCTGATGATATCGCCCGCTTGTGCTGAATCAAATTCAATTTTATTTAAGCCATGGAAACCTAGGATCTGCTGGATTTTACCAGAGCGTTTTTTGCCTTCGGTATCAATGACTGAAACAGACATGCCTTTATGAACTTTACCGCGCTTAATACGGCCAACGCCGATGACACCGACATAAGAGTTATAGTCGAGTGATGATACTTGAAGCTGGAATGGCGCATCGACTTCAACATCGGGCGCTGGAACGTGATCAACGATCGCTTGATAAAGTGGCTCAAAGTCGCCGCTACGAACATCATCTGTTAAGCCAGCAAAGCCATTTAAACCTGAAGCATAAACAACAGGGAAGTCGAGCTGTTCATCAGTTGCACCAAGATTATCGAAAAGTTCGAATGTTTGGTCTAAAACCCAATCAGGGCGCGCGCCTGGACGGTCGATTTTGTTGATCACAACGATAGGTTTAAAGCCCATAGCAAATGCTTTTTGAGTTACAAAGCGTGTTTGTGGCATTGGGCCTTCTACTGAGTCAACTAGAAGAAGTACTGAGTCTACCATTGAGAGAACACGTTCTACTTCGCCACCAAAGTCAGCATGTCCTGGTGTATCCACGATATTGATTCGGTAATCTTTCCAGTTGATGGCAGTATTTTTTGAAAGAATGGTAATTCCGCGCTCTTTCTCAAGCTGGTCAGAGTCCATCACACGATCCGCGATCTCTTCTCTAGCATCAAATGTTCCTGAGCTTTTAAGAAGCTGGTCAACGAGGGTTGTTTTACCATGGTCAACGTGAGCGATGATGGCAATATTTCTTAATTTATCTATCATTTTCTCTTCTTTAAGTCTAAGTTGCCTAACCGAAGACATTGGTTAGACGATCGAATATGGTTGTCTATTTTATAGGCGAGCATTATAGCGCATTTCGCACATTTTTATTGAGTTAATTTATTTTATGAGAATTTGTAAAGAATCTCTCTCGTTCCGCTATAAATGCGGATTTTAGATGGGTTGATGACAGATGCTTTATTTGTAAAATAAATTGTGTAGGGCAAGAGATTGACAACCTCTTAAAACACTAGTAATTTGCGAAGTAGTCAGAGATTTATTTCTTATTACTTTTTAATGCCGCTAAAAAGACCATTTTAGTGGATGAAATGCTGACTGATTTTAACGAGTTTAAGTATAAAACAAAACTAATAATTTTAACTTTGAGCAAATGAGGAACTCCATGTCACAGCAACCTTCTACAGACTTCAAACGTCTTGACCTATTGCCGCCGTATGTTTTTAGTGTGATTGATCAGCTAAAAGCCGAGGCCGCGGCAGCCGGACAAGATGTGATTGATTTCGGAATGGGTAATCCCGATCAACCAACGCCTAAACATATTGTTGACGCCATGGTAGAAGCGGCCAGAGAAGGAGCCAATCATCGTTACTCAGCCTCAAAAGGGATCGTTTCTGTTCGTGGTGCGATCTGCAATTGGTATAAAGAGAAGTACAATGTTGATCTGAATCCTGAAACAGAAGCGATCTATACCATTGGATCGAAAGAGGGATTAGCGGATTTAACATTAGCGACTTTAGAAAAGGGTGATGTGGTATTAGTGCCAGATCCTGCCTATCCGATTCATCCTTATGGGCCAATTATTGCTGGTGCAACGGTTGTGAATATTCCTGCAGGTCCTGAAGATGATTTTGAGTCCAATTTGAAAAAGGCAATCGCAGAATCTTCGGTGAAACCGAAAATGCTATTTCTAAACTACCCTTCAAACCCGACATCAGAATGTGTGGATTTAGTATTCTTTGAGCGTATTGTGAAGATTGCGAAAGAGCATGGTATTTGGATTGTGCATGATTTAGCATATGCCGATCTGTCCTTTGATGGTTATAAAGCACCCTCTATTTTAGAAGTAGAAGGGGCAAAAGAGATTGCTGTTGAATCTTACACACTTTCAAAAAGCTATAACATGGCGGGTTGGAGAGTAGGATTTATGGTGGGGAATCCTACTCTTATTGCCGCATTAACAAAGATGAAATCTTATTTGGATTACGGTTCATTTGCACCGATCCAACATGCGGCAGTGACTGCTTTAACAGGGCCGCAAGATTGTGTTGAAGAGATTCGTTTGCGTTATCAAAATCGCCGCAATTTACTTTGTGAAGGACTCTCTTCAATTGGTTGGGATGTAAAAAAACCGAAAGCATCCATGTTCTTATGGGCAAAAATTCCAGAAGCCTATCAATCATTGGGTTCTATGAAGTTTGCTGAAAAGCTCATTAAGGAAGCGTCTGTTGCCGTGGCTCCCGGAATTGGTTTTGGACAAGGCGGAGAAGGCTATGTTCGCTTTGGATTGATTGTTGAAGATGAACGAACCGAAAAAGCCCTTGAGAATCTACGTCAACTTTTCATTAAAGATGGACTTCTTACTGAATAATATTTTGAGTATCTGTCTGATATGAAATATTCATAAATTTTAGAGCCTATTTTTTAATAGGCTTTATTATTTTCACGGTTTCAACAACGCTTCTGAGCGGCTCATTGAATGCGAGCGGACTATGTTCATGAACTTTTGTTTTGAATGTAATTCATAAATCTTTATCAACGTTTATTTATGAGCGGCTTTTACTAGAAAGCTTTGATAAGTATTATCAGTAATATCTTATTGGAGTGAAATAAAAGTTTGTTGTTTGTATTATATTATGAGCCGTTGATGGGCAGTGAATTTTAAAAACCACTCATGGAAAACTATTTCATGAGTGGTTTTTCTTCGTGTTGTTAATACGTTGTAGTTTTATTGTTCATTGCTTCATAAAATATCTGAATAGCTTGGTAGATTTACGCTTTTATACACGGTAGAATAAGGCTGTTTAAAATTCTTGTAGGAGAAATGTAGTATGGCAAAAGTGCTTGATGTCGTAAAACCAGGTGTTCTTTTTGGTGATGATGTTCAAAAAGTATTTGCAATTGCAAAAGAGAATAACTTTGCATTGCCGGCAATTAACGTTGTTAACACAGAATCAATTAATGGTGTCTTAGAAGCTGCTGCAAAAGCAAATTCACCAGTGATTATTCAATTCTCAAATGGTGGTGCACAATTCTACGCGGGTCGTGGTTTGAAACTTCCAGGAAATGGCGGACATGAAGCAGCAGTTTTAGGCGCAGTTTCAGGTGCGAAACACGTTCATGAGATGGCTGAAGCATATGGTGTTCCAGTAATTTTACATACGGACCATGCTGCGCGTAAACTTCTCCCATGGATTGATGGGCTTTTAGAAGCTGGTGAAAAATTCTTTGCGGAAACAGGCAAGCCACTTTTCTCTTCACATATGATCGATCTTTCAGAAGAATCATTAGAAGACAATATTGCGACATGTGCAGAATATTTAGCGCGCCTTGATAAGCTTGGAATGACGCTTGAAATCGAATTAGGAATTACCGGCGGTGAAGAAGATGGTGTTGATA
>DXHP01000037.1 GCA_019113305.1 Candidatus Ignatzschineria merdigallinarum
TCGTTAAATCTCCTAATGAAATCCCTGCCTTTTTCGCATTAATTAACTCTTCCACTAACGTTGCTGAATCTAAATAACCGATATTCACCCCAAGCCCGGCAAGTGGATGAATCGAATGCGCCGCATCACCAGCCAGTGCAAAATTCTCACGAACATACGTTTGCGCATGATTTAAACGTAATGGATAAGCGCCAAGTTTACCGGCAATCTCGATACGTCCAAATTTCCACTGAAATCCTTCAGAAAGACGATCTGAAAATGCCTCAGGATCTAACGCCAAGAGCTCATCGGCTTCTTCATAAGTTGTATGCCACGCAAGCGAGCATCGCCCATCATTCAAAGGCAATAGAGCCAATGGACCATTATCTAAAAAGCGCTGCCAACATGTATTGTCATGACTTTTTTCAGGTCTCACTTGTCCTACAATGGTCTTTTGACCATAACTCCAACCCGTTGTAGGAATATTTGCCCAATCACGCACCATTGATCGACCACCATCAGCGCCCACTATCAATTCAGTCACGTACTGATCACCATTACTCAGTGTCACGCAAACATCATCAGCAATTTTTTCAAAAGATTCGAGCTTAGTATTATCCAAGATGGTAATGTTATCTAACTGCAATGCACGATCTATCAAAACACCTTGCGTCGCTTCATTATCCATAATCCAGCCGAGCGCATCTGATCCGGTTCCAACCGCATCAAAGGTTAACTCACCCATGCCGCCCTCATCCCAAACATGCATATGTAAAAAAGGCGTGATCCGTCCAGTATGCTGCAACCCATCCCACGCATCGACATATTCTAGCCATTTCTTACTCGATGGCGTGAATGCGGAAACTCGAAGTCCGTAATCATCTTGAGGGTAAAGTTTTTCTAATGGATGGAACTCAATCACTAAGACTTTAAATCCCGCTTTCGCAAGTCCAATCGCGATACTTGAGCCGACCAAACCCGCCCCATTAATAATGACATCAAAACGATTACTCATATCTTTCCTTTTCTACTCTGTCAGCATATTTCTCCAAATGAAAAACACCCAGCAGAACATCCATACTTAATAACCCATCCCGAAACGGGCGATACGTTTTTTTAAAGGTTTAATAAAATTCACACTTTTCAAAGCAAAATTGCGCAATTGTGTTGCTCCTAGCAGATCAATACCGAAACTTCTCACCAAGAAGTCGGTCGCTCCTACGACTTTTACGACATCATGTCGTCTTTCACGCTGATAACGTGCTAAATCGTGCAGAGAAGGAATCACACCGCCTGCGAAGTAAGGGATTAATAACTCACAATCTCTAAACCCTAAATTTAAACCTTGTCCGGCAATGGGATGCAGAGAATGCGCGCTATTTCCAATCAAGGTTAAGCAGGGTTTACAAACGTCTTTAGGCATCATCAGTGAGAGATCCCAGATATGACGCTCTGTTACCGATTCAATATCCCCTAAATCATAACCCTGACGATAAATCACCTCATTGGTAAAAACCGCATCAGATGCTGTTTGCCACTTCTCTTTTTCTAGGCGACTTGCAATTAAAACTACCGCCATTTCATGACTGCCCACCGGCAGTAGCGCCAATGGTCCATCACTGGTAAAACGTTCGTATGCCATATTATGATGCGGCTTTTCAAACTTTGCTCGGGCAATCACTGCAACTTGATCATAATCGCGATGATAAGTCTCAATTCCCGATAACATCCGTAGATGAGAGTTCATCCCTTCTGCCGCCACAATCCAATCAAATCGCTCTTTTCGCTTTTCACCATGATGCTGCAACGCACAATCAGCTTGCTCGCAACCCTGATCTTCTGTAGTGACAAGTTCATAGTGTGCTAATCGCGTCTGATCGAGATAAGTAATATTATCGCAATCATCAATCGCTTTTAACATGCCTAACACTAATCGACCCAAAGGAATTAATGCCCCAAAATCTCGTAGATCATGTTCTGAGGCAAAAAGCTCTACTTTCGTCGCATACCCTTTTTCTGAAACATGAACGCCTTCGATAGAGGTTGCAAAAGGTTTCAGATCCGACCAAACATCAATCGACTTCAAAAAAGCCACCGAACGATGTGATAATGCGATCATTCGAGTATCTCGCTCTAACAGTGCGGTTGTAGGTCTTTCGTGCTGATCAACAATCACCACAGAAATAGAAGTGTTTTTTAATCCCAAAGCAAAAGAGAGCCCTATCGGTCCTGCTCCTGAGACTAAAATTCGCTTATTATGATCTTCTGCCATACAACTTCACCTATTTTTATTCGATACTTATTATAACGATCACCGCGATATCTCATTTGATATATCGCAAGTTCCCGCAACTTCCCGCCATTTTTCTAGAAATACACCACCATTAGTTTGTCGGCAAGCTCAAAATTTCATAGCCATCTTCCGTGACTAAAATCGCATGCTCCCACTGCGCTGTAAGCGAACGGTCACGCGTCACCGCAGTCCAACCATCGCCTAAAACTTTTACCGCCGCTTTACCGACATTAATCATCGGTTCGATCGTAAAGATCATGCCTGGCTCCATAATTTCCGTCACCATTGGCGAATCATAATGCAATACTTGTGGCGCTTCATGGAGTGCTAAACCTACGCCATGACCACAGAAATCTTGAACCACTGCGTAATTATGAGCATGTGCATGTTTTTGAATCGCACGACCAATATTTCTAAACGGCGCGCCAGGTTTCACCTCTTCAATCCCGAGCATCATACATTCATACGTTACATCCACTAAACGTTGTGCCAAAATAGAAACTTCACCCACGCAAAACATTTGACTAGAATCGCCAAAGAAACCATCTTTTGCTAAACAGATATCAATATTAACAATATCACCATCTTTTAACTTGCGATCTCCCGGAATCCCATGACAAACGACATGGTTTAAAGAGATACAGCTTGCGCCCGGAAATGGTGGCTGACCATAATTTAAACTTCCCGAAATCAAACCTTCTTCTGTCATCCAACCATGAATTAAATCATCCAGCTCTTGCGTTGTTACGCCGGCTTTCACATAGGGTTTAATACGTTTTAAAAGATTCGCAACGGCTTGGTTCGCAAGACGAATCCCGGCTATCTGTTCTGCTGTTTTAATGGCAATCTCTGACATAATTATTCCTTTCTAACCTTCATTCCAATACTTTATCGCTGTTACTTCATACAGATCATGAATCTGTTCATAGAAGATCGATCAATTCTAAGATCTAAAAAATTAAAGCGCCAAAAGCGCTCTAACTCTAGTCTTCATTAAGTCCGCGGTAGCGTAACACCTGTTTGACCTTGGTACTTTCCACCACGATCTTTATACGAGACTTCACACTCTTTATCTGATTCTAAAAAGAGCATCTGTGCGACACCTTCGCCGGCATAAATTTTTGCGGGAAGATTGGTGGTATTGGAGAATTCTAATGTCACATGACCTTCCCATTCAGGTTCTAGCGGCGTGACATTCACAATGATTCCACAACGTGCGTAAGTTGACTTGCCGAGGCAAATCGTCAATACGCTCCGCGGGATACGGAAATACTCAACAGTACGCGCAAGCGCAAAAGAGTTCGGAGGAATAATACAAACATCCGACACAACATCGACAAAACTATTTTCATCAAAGTTTTTAGGATCAACAATGCTAGAGTTAATATTGGTAAAAATCTTAAATTCATTACTACAACGTACATCATAACCATAGCTCGATGTTCCGTAGCTAATAATGCGACCCTTTTCATTTTCTCTGACTTGCCCCGGCTCAAATGGCTCGATCATGCCATGTTTTTCTGCCTGTTCGCGAATCCAGTGATCTGCTTTAATTGACATACGTTTCTTTCCTTTCCCTCAGTAACTTTCGTTCATACTGTTTAATATTTGCACTCATACTTCCCTTATTTCGTGATCGTACGAGTGCCGATAACTCCGATAGCGTTTAAAGATCTCACGTCATCTTTGGCGCAGGCTATCTTCGCCTTTAAAATTCCCTTAGGAATCTATTTTAATTCTTTTCCTTGTGATTGCTGCACAACCACTTTTGGAAATCCGGCCATTCTATCGCGTTCACGAAGCGATAATACAGCGCCCATTTTGATCGCAATCTCTTGATAGAGTTTCGCAAGCGGATCAGATGTTGTTGCGGTTGGTTTACCGCTATCTGCTTCTTCGCGGATCTTTTTATTAAGCGGCATACGACCTAAAAGCGTATGACCTTCATTTTGTGCCAAGGCTTTCCCGCCATCGGTACCGAAGATCGCTTCTTCGTGACCACAGTTAGAACAGATGTGATAACTCATGTTTTCGACAATACCGAGAATCGTAATGCCGACTTTCTCAAACATTGTAATCCCTTTACGCGCATCAAGCAGCGCAATATCCTGCGGCGTTGTCACAATCACACTGCCAGCAACTGGCACTTGTTGTGCGAGTGTTAATTGGATATCACCTGTTCCTGGCGGCATATCTACGATTAAATAATCGAGCTCTTTCCAGTTCGTCTCTTTAAGCATCTGCGCAAGCGCTGAAACCGCCATTGGCGCACGCCAAATTGCCGCATCACGATCAGCAATGAGATAACCAATCGAGTTGGTTTGAAGACCTTGCGTTAACACCGGTTCCATTGATTTACCATCAAGTGATTTTGGTTTCTCATGGCTATTGAGCATCGTGGGTAAGCTCGGACCATAAATATCCGCATCCAAAATACCCACTTTTGCGCCTTCATTTAAGAGCGATAATGCGAGGTTTACCGAAGTAGTTGATTTCCCAACACCACCTTTACCAGAAGCCACGGCAATAATATTTTTCACATTGGGTAATGCATGAAGTTGACCTTGAACTTTATGTGCCACAACCTTAGTGCTAACATCCACTTGAACGGTTTGTCCTGTTTTTTCAGCAATCAACGTTTCAAGTGATTTTTTGATTTCTGCGCTATGAGCTTTGGCATAAAATCCAAGAACAATATCGACTTTAATCTGCGGCGATGAACCTTCGCTGATTTCTACTGATTTTACACATCCTGCCGATACCAAATCCGTTTCTAAAAATGGGTCGGTTTGTTGCTTAATAAGATCTTCAATCATCTCTTTTGTTACTTTCATAGGTTCATCCTCGCTAGAACAGATTTTTGATGTTATCTATTCTAACACTGCTAGCGAAATAAATTAACCTCGTAAACACAAAGCATTAAAATTAACGTCAGATATAGCAAATAAGGCTTGTTTGCGTATTTTATAACAGCCAATCTAAGTCAATTTTTACGTGACTTTTCACGCAGAGATTTCGCACTTTTCACAACGGTTCTTCTTGTGATAAAAAAGCATCTTTCAATCTTGAAAAGATGCTTTCTGAATTAAAACGCTCTTTTAAAGCCAATGCCTCGCTGGGTTGAACGTTTACATGCTCATGATGATCCCGCGCCAGCCGTTGTAGCAGATTTTTTCAAATATCAATGACGAGATGGTTGATACTAAATAAATTCCATTGCCGAGATGAAACCCCGCTTTGAAACTCCTTAAGAATCCGAGTGAAATAAATCCTACATCGCTATCGGGGGTTATTTAAAAATAACTATACAAGCTCAGTTTAAAACTATCCATTTCTTTGTAAACATCTAGATCCCCAATGACATCACTTCTACAGTCATCGGCAGATGTTTTGCAAATAGCGCTCATTCGCACCAACATTAGCCCAAATATACTTTGCAGGAAAGCCTCATTCGATCATTAAAATCCACATCATTAATATGATTCTTCGAACTCAAAACACCCAAATCGCGGGCACGCGATTGTGAAAAATCTACAAGTATTCTCCCCAGCCGCAGATCAGCTCTGAGAGATACTTTCATCACCATCAACAACTCATCCTTAATCGGCTATAACTTGCTGTAACAATTGCTCACCCACTGCGCTTTTCGATTGAAGATGCATGGTTAAGGTTTCCCCTTCTCTTGAGAGCTTGAGATCCAAGTCTGCTGCCGGCAAAACGCCTTCCCCTTTTTCTGGCCATTCAATTAACCAAATGCCCGCTTCTTCAAGCAAACCTAAATCAAATAACTCTAGGGGAGAAGCAAGACGATAGAGATCGGCATGTAAAATTGTCCGATCTTCCAGTTCATAAGGTTCGATCAAGGTATATGTCGGGCTTTTTATTGCCCCTTTTACACCAAAAGCTTGAATAAAATAGCGAGAAAAAGTGGTTTTCCCGGCACCTAGATTCCCTTCTAGATAGATCTTACAATCTTCTAGATTCTCCTTCATGATCCATTTTGCTAACGTTCTGGCGAAGAGCGCTGTTTCCTCTTCACTTTTTAATGTCCGATCAAATGTTATCGCCATCTTAAACTCCTACGACACTACTGTTTGAATCTTGCTTGGGAAATCTACGCGACAAAATTGCCAAACGAATATTTAAGAAAATCGCCGCACATGTTAACCCAACGATCAATCCCATCCAAACGCCAGCAGCCTCTAACTCTTTGACAACGCCCAAGTAGTAACAGAGTGGGAACGCAATGAGCCAATAAGATGCGATTCCTAAATACATCGGCACTTTTGTATCCTTCATTCCTCGCAAAATGCCATTAGCAGAGATCTGCAAACCATCCGGCAATTGGAATAAAATCGAGTAGATAATTAAACCGGCGCTCATATGAATAATTTCAGGATTACTATTAAAGAGTTGTGGAATATGGAAACGCGCACCAAAGAGAATCAAACTGGTCACGATCATGAGCCCTAAAACAACGGTTCTACCCATTTTGCTCACACGCAAAACGCTAGCATAATCCATTCTGCCCATACGCTGACCGGTCATTGCCGTAAGCGCCATCGCAACGCTCAACGGAATCATAAAGGTCATTGATGTAATCGCGAGTGAAATTTGATGACTTGCCACCACAACCGTACCAAATTGTCCCAGAATCAAACCGGCGGCCGAGAAGATCGCCACTTCTGCAAATAACGTTGCACCACTTGGTAAACCGATGCGCATCATCTCTTGAAAACGATGATCTGGCTTTTCAAATTTACGTACTAATTTTAAGCTGCGTAAGCGAGGATCAATAAAGGTGAATGAAAAGAGTAAAAACAACATCACCCAAAAGGTTAATCCTGTTCCTAAACCCGAACCAATAATGCCGTAACTTGGCAGACCAATCGGCTCATAACCATTAACTAAAACATAGTTTAAGATCGCATTGACAATAAAACCGATCCCGCAAACAATCGTGATCGGCACTGGTCTGGCAACACCTTCACATACCGCTCGCAAACTATTAAACATTAAAATCGCCGGCGCACCCACGCTTAACGCGCGAAGATACGACACGGATCCCGGAATTAATGCTTCTTCTACACGCAATAATCTTAAAAGATGTTCTGCAAAAAAGTTCATTACTAAAACCACAAAGATCATTAGTATGAATGAAATCATCACACCGTTATGCCACACTTTTGCGACATCCTGATGATTACCCTTCCCAAATTCATGCGCACTAAAAATCGCCACACTCATTAAAACGCCGGTACTACAGAGCAACAGCGGATTCCAAATCATCACACCTAAGCCCACCGATGCTTGCACATTATCATCAAAATGTCCGGTAATCGCGATATCAACCACACCCATTCCGACTAAAAACCACTGCGTGATTAAAATCGGCAATGACAAAGCAAAGAGCATGTTCAGCTCATCTTTTTGAAAACGAAAATGTTGTAAGACTTTCATTCTCGCTACTCCTTTTTGTTAATACTATTTGAATCTCATAAAATTTCGCAAATCAGCCATCTTTTCAAGAGATTCTCCGCTGATTGGCAGGAGATTAAGAAGCCGGCATTTTACCCTAAATCAGAAGAATCTACGTCATCTTTCTTCTCTTCAAGAGAAATACATTCTCATCATCAGTAAACTCTTCTCAGTCAACTGCATTCAAACCTCTTTTAGAACCGATGCGCGGCTGAAGCGAATGCCTGCATGCTTCTCTCTACTGCTTGCCAGTAGCTATAACAACTATTCTTGAAACAAAATACTGATAAAACATCATCTGTAATAACACTTATTCACCCAAGTGCATCACGCTGCTTTCATCACCACAAAATCGATTTTAAATCCTCGAACTTTAACCTCTCTTCAAGCTGATACACAGCTGGAGAGAATATCTGCATGCTTATCGCAACTGCATGCCAGAAAGTACAACAACTATTTTCAGGCTGAAATACCCAGAAACCGCTTCAAAACTTATTCATCACTATTCCCGCTAATAGCAGCCTCTTAACAGCACTGATTCATTTTATAATCATGCTGCTTCGGTAGCCAAAGCCGAGCAACCTGCTAGCGCGAGATTACTAAAATTCTGCAAGCATTCTCCCCAGCCATGAATGATCCTACAAAAGAACTGCTGCCCAATCGCGTCGATGCCCATACCAGTGCCGATGGCAAAATTTTACCCAACCTCTCGCAATCCTTGATAAACAACTTCTGCCAGTTTTTGACTAATTCCCGGCACTTTAGCAATATCTTCTACCGCGGCACTCTTGAGCGATTCCAATCCCCCAAAATGCGTTAACAATGCCGTTCTTCTCGTTTCCCCAATTCCCGGAATGTCTTCTAGAACTGAGCGGCGGCGCATTTTATCTCGTCTTGTTCGATGTCCTTCAATCGCAAAGCGATGCGCTTCATCACGAATCTGCGTTAATAGATGGAATGCCGGCGAACTCGAATCGATCGGCAATGGCGCTTTATCTCGCATCCAAATAATATCTCTCCCACGCACCTTTCCTTCACCTTCAGAGATACTCAACAAACGTAAACTCTGCAAATTCAGCGCATCCAATACCTCAATCGCCACTTGTAATTGTCCTTTCCCACCATCAATTAAGAGCAGATCAGGAAATCCTTGCGGATCTTTTTCGGGATCTTTCCCCTTAAAACGGCGTGTTAACGCTTGGCGCATCGCTTCATAATCATCTCCTGCCGTAATTCCTTCGATATTAAAGCGGCGATAATATTTCTTGGTGAATCCTTCCGGCGTATAAACCACATTAGAAGCAACCGTTCGCTCACCGAAACTATGAGAGATATCAAAACACTCAATACGCTGAATATTTTTCTCAAATCCTAACAAGGTATTGAGTGAAAAGAGTCGATCTTCCACTTGTGCCCGACTCGCAAGTTTAATCTCTACAGAGTGCTTTGCATTATTGGCCACCATTTCGAACCACTTCCGTTTGCGTCCTCGTACATTATGCGGATATTGCAATTGTACTTGATGCGCCGAAATTTCTGATAAACCTAACAATAACCACGTTTCTTCCTCTTCAGATAAGGCCGTGCTGAGAATAATATTACGCGGCGGCTGACGATGTTCTCCATAATATTGCGTGACAAAGGCACTCATAATCTCTTCATCCGAAGTATCTTTCGGCACTTTCGGAAAATACGCCCGAGTTCCTAAAACACGCCCATCTCGAATCGTCATCACTTCCACATTCGCAATCTCTGCTGATCGATATAGGGCATGAATATCTAAAGAATCTCGGCTCTCTTCCATCATATTCGATCCTTGAATTTCTCGAATATATTGAATCTGATCCCGAATCTCTCCGGCTTTTTCGAACTGTAAATCCTGACTATATAATGTCATTTTCGCAATCAGAAGATCGACCAGCTTTTGCGAATCACCTTTTAAGAAAAGCATCGCTTCTTCGACAGATTCTAAATAATCTGATCGTGCAATTTTATCCACGCAAGGTCCACTACAACGCTGAATTTGATATTGTAAGCAAGGTCTTGTCCGATGGCTAAAGAAGCTATCCTCGCACTCACGCACCCGAAAAACTTTTGTCATTAAATTCAACGTTTCCCGAACCGCGCCCGATGATGGAAAAGGCCCAAACATTCTGCCACGGCGCTTACGCGCACCACGATAAAAACTAAAGCGTGGAAAAGGATGATCAGAAATATAGATATAAGGATAGCTCTTATCATCAATTAACCGAACATTATAGCGCGGACGATATTCCTTAATAAGATTACTCTCAAGCAGCAAGGCATCACGTTCTGTTGCCGTAATCGTGGTTTCAATCGAAGCAATATTGGCCACTAATGCTTGTGTTTTTGGCGGTAATTGTTTCGTCTTAAAATAACTAGACAAACGATTTTTTAAATTCTTTGCCTTTCCCACATAAATCACATCACCATGAACATCCCGCATCATATAAATGCCGGGCATTAACGGCGCATGTCTTAAAAAATCATTGGCATCAAACTTTACACTATCTTGCTGTGTCATATATCATTATCTTCGCTAAAAATTCATCTAAAACATTAACTAACGATTATTCAAAAAATATAAACCGTCGTTCTTAATCATTTAGATGGGCATAATTTACCATAATGCAATGATTTAAGCCGCATTCAGTGGTATATTAGCAACTAAAAATTTACAAATCTTTTATTTAAGGGGCAAATGCCTATGTCTAAACCTTCTGCTCTTCAAGAAGTTTTACAAAACCTTGACCCGGTACTCTCTCAACATACTTTCGTTTACGTTGGTGTTACCAATCAATCATTACTTAAAGTTTTGGGCTATGATCCTGTCGCTTTTTTTAAAGAAAAAGCAGGCATCACACTGATTTTACGAAAAGAAGAGGCAGATAATAATTTTCTAAGTTACGAGAGGGAGTTGTGCAAAATTGATTTAAATGCCCCCTTTCATTTTGATTGCACCGGTTTAACAGCAATTATCTCTAGCGCGTTAGCTAAAGCAGGTATTGCCATTCGCCCTATGCAAACGGCTTACAGCCGCTTTATTCTCATTGAAAAAGAAGATGCGCATACTGCGCTGGAAATTCTTCTCACGTTACAGAAAAAAATTCAAGGTTTCAGCGCACACTAATCACGTGCCTTTAACTCACTGCTTTTAGAGCGATTCCTCGATTTCTTCAAATCATTTTATAGGAACAATATCAACGCCCTTTTATAGTTTTTTATGATAAACAGTGACGGCCACTAACATCATAAATCCCCATAAAAGAGCCCTCATTTTTCTATAAATTAACAGATTGAAGCCATAATTCTAGTAGCGCGGCATGCCAAAGTTTTGAACCTTGGATATTGGTAAAGCTCGAAGCAGCCTCTGGATTTTTCAAAAGATCCTCAATATACCGCTCATTAAAAATCCCCCGTGATTTTGCTTTCCTACTTGTGAGAATATCGCGCATCATCTCTAAAAACTCTCCACGCACATATTTCAGTGCCGGCATTGGAAAGTACGCTTTTGGACGATCAATAATCGAATCTGGCACGCGACCTCGCGCAATATCTTTTAAGATTCCTTTCCCTTGATGCATTAACTTATATTCCGGCGGCATTGCCATCGCAAGTTCCACTAAACGCTGATCCATAAAGGGCATTCTCGCTTCTAAAGCATGCGCCATCGTCATATTATCAACACGCTTTACCGGATCATCTACCACTAATCTCGTTACATCTAAACGCAATACACGATCCAAGAAAGTCGTCGCGCCTGCACGCGTTAACTGATCACGAATATAATCGCCGGCAATATCATTCGTATGATATTTCGCCTGAAATGCTTGCAACCACTCCTCGTGCGGACGATCAAAATAGAATTGTGAGAAACGTTTTAAAGGATCGGTTTCATCACTCTCTACCATTTTTGGATACCAAAAATATCCGGCAAAGACTTCATCTGCGCCCTGTCCACTCTGGACAACCGAAGTGATGGTTTTCACTTTTTCGGATAAAAGATAGAAACCGATCGCATCTTGCCCAAAGAGCGGCTCGCTCATATTCCGAATCGCTTCAGGCAATCGGCTTAATGCTTCACTATTAGGCACTTCAAACTTAAAATGATCCGTCTGATATTTATCGACAAACTGATCTGAATAAAAGAACTCAGAACCTTTCTCTTCGGGCTGATCTTCAAATCCCACCGAGAATGTTTGAATATCTTTAAATCCTTCCTCAATCGCCAATGCCGTAATTAACGTGGAATCTAAACCGCCGGACAGCAATACGCCGACTTTTTCATTGGCAAAGCCCATCTCTTTTTTAATCGCTGATTTTAGCGAACTTTCAATGATCTCTTTCCACGTTTCATAATCATAATCTGGGTAATCTCGCGTTGCGGTTAAGTCCCAATAACTCACCTCTTTTGCCACGCCATTTTTTTGAATTACCATATAATGACCCGGCTCGACTTTACGAATACCTTTTAAGATCGTTAAAGGTGCTGGCACAACCGCATGCAAACTATACATAAAATGTAACGCCGCAGGATCAATCTCTGTATCTACATCTTGGCTTTGCAAAATACTTTGCGTATTGGAACCAAAATAAAAGGCCTTTTTCGATTGGCTAAATCCGTAATAGAGTGGTTTTTTACCAAAACGATCTCGCACAAGCAACAACGTCTCTTTTTCATCATCCCAAAGAGCAATGGCATAAGCGCCATCGAGCTTCTGAACAAACTCGTTCCCCCAGCAATGATAAGCTTTCGTTAAAACTTCTGCTTGGCTTTCCGTTAAAAACTGATAGCCCAATTCACGCAATTCTTCACGTAGTGCATCTTGATTATAAATCGTGCCATTACTAACAACGACAATCCCAAACTTTTCATCCTTAAAAGGTTGCTCACCATTACTGACAGCACTGAGCGTCGTTTGTACCATTCCGACCATTTTGTGACGGAAAAGTGCAGTGCCATCGGGTCCTCGTTTCACAATTGGTTCGGACATCTTCTGAAGTAAGGTTGCATCAACTGCTGTCTGATTTAATGTTAAAACACCGGCAATTCCACTCATATTTTCACCTCTTACGAACCAATTTTACAAACTTAAACGATAATAAGTGTTGCCTCCTAGAAACAACACTTATCTTCTTTTCACTATTTTACAACTTTTGCGGTATCACTTCATTCTATTAAAACATAAAACTTTCACCGCAACCGCATTCTGCTTTCGCTTCAGGGTTTTGGAATTTAAACATTCGATTAATTCCATCTTGAATATAATCTAATGTGACACTCTCTAAATATGGCAAAATCGATTCTTCTGCCACAATTTGTACAGGCTCTTTCTCGATAACAACAACGCTATCATCGACTTTTTCACAAAAATCAATGTAATACTTGTAACCTGAACATCCTGATTTTTGTAATGCGACTTTAATCGCTTCGGCATTACTCTCTGCTAAATTTTTGGCTAACTGTTTTCTTGCCGCATCTGTGACTATTAACATTCCACTGTCTCCTTCAATAAAGCCCTATAAAGTGCTTTACTTCACTGCATTTTACAAAACTTTAATATAGAACTAAATTAGTGCTATTTTACTCGAAAACGAACAACTTGACGAGTTTGTTTCAAAATATAAGCATTTTTGTTAAAAAGCGCTTTTATAACTGCTAGCGCGGGATTACTAAAAAGCGCGAAACCATTCTCTCCAGCCACCCATCGACTTTCAAATAGAATCTTTAATCTGATCGTTTTAAGCCGATTTCACCATATTTAACGCCCAACTATTTTTTCGTAGAAAGATTCGTAATATCGACAAAGACCTCATTATTCTGCCCTTGCAGGTTTTTAATCTCTGAGAGCGAACCTTCGGCATAGATCACATCAAAACCAATATCATAGAGATTGTCAGCATTTTTAAACTTCTCGGCATGTGCCCGCCATGATTCTAGCCATTGATAGGTTCTCAGCCCTTTAAATGAAGAGAATGGTCTGCCGGCAACGATCCTCGCATCTTTCAGTAACGTGTCGAGTTTTTCATAGGTGAGATTAATTTTCTCAATAAAGAGCACCGAATTTTTAAAACCAAGCGCATGCAGATAATCACCGATATCCTCAATATCTGGAAACTCATTAACTAAAGGTCCGCCAGGATAAGAGATCTCCGGGAAACTACCGGTGCCGATGGTGGTAAAGAACAGCTTTCCATGTGCATTTAATCGCACTTGATAATCACGCACACGCTCTTCAAATTCCCAAACATCTTGCAGATATAAATTACTAATAATCAGATCAAAACGTGTGGTAGAGTCTGTTAAAGATTCGATATTCTCTTGAATCTTGGCTGCTGGAAAACGCGCTTGCAATAATTCAGAAAGATAGTGATCAAAAGCACCATCCACCAAAATCGTTGCCGGTGTTAAATCTTCCTCTAAATACTCCACCATTCGACGGGCAATTTCATGATGCAAAAATGCATGTTCGGCATATAGCTCAGGATGATATTGTAAGTTTCTGCGATTCAAAGCTCTTGTCGTTGTCATAATTTTTATCAATATTCTCTATCAGCATTGTTCATACCGTTCGAATCTCATATTGCTAATTCAAGCTAACAATCTGATCTTGAATGAGATCACGAAGACGTTTCTTTTTAATCCGTTAATTCTACCACTTTTCAGCATGGCTCACTCATTTGACTGTGTAAATCGCCCATGATATTGATATGAACTCATGGATCATGATTGAGAGTGATTCTTATCCAAAAGTTATGGATATTGCGTTGTGGAGTTATGGATTGATTTAAGGACTGATTCAAGATTCTTTCAAAACTGATCCGCGGCTGGAGCGAATGCTTGCATGCTTGTATCAATCGTGCGCCAGCAAGGATGGATCTGCTTCAGCGGTGACGTGAAAGTTGGAAATTGCAGTTGATGCTGATATTGAAGGTTCTTTCAAAGCTGATCCGCAGCTGGAACGAATGCGTGCATGCTTGTATCAATCGCGCGCCAACAAGGATGGATCTGCTTCAGCGGTGACGTGAAAGTTGGAAATTGCAGTTGATGCTGATATTGAAGGTTCTTTCAAAACAGATCCGCGGCTGGAGCGAATGGTTGCATGCTTGTATCAATCGTGCGCCAGCAAGAATAGATCTGCTTCAATAGAAGTCGAAGATTGAAGTTGATATTGAAGGTTCTTTCAAAGCTGATCCGTAGCTAGAGCGAATGCGTGCATGCTTGTATCAATCACGCGCCAACAAGGATAGATCTACTTCAGCAATGACGTGGAAATTGAAGGTTAAAGATCCTGTCAAAGCTGATGCGTAGATGGATTGCATGCTTATAAAGATCACGCACCGGCACCATCACTCAACCTGAACAACCATGTCACGATTTTTTACTTTCAGGTCATTTTATCGTGCGCTTGATGCACCAAAATTCTGAAATCATTGTCTTATCATTTCTGTTAGGAGAAATATTTGTTATGACTCAAACATTTTGTGATCGCCTCTTCAAACGTGTGGAACCTGTTTGGAATGCTTACTTAGAACATCCTTTCGTCAAAGGCATTGGTACCGGCGAATTAGACCACGATAAATTCCGTCACTATATGCGCCAAGATTATGTCTACCTCATCGAATACTCGCGTCTTTTCGCAATTGGTGCTGCAAAAGCGGATGATTTAGAAACCATGACGTTGTTTGCCAACTTACTCTCCGGCACGATGAATTTCGAGATGGATCTCCACCGTTCCTATGCCGCAAAGTTTGGCATCTCTAACGAAGATTTAGAAAACACTTATCCCTCTTCAACAATGACCGCTTACACGAGTTTTATGCTGCAAGAAGCGTATAAAGGCGGCGTTGAAAATACCGCCGCAGCGGTGCTTGCGTGTGCGTGGAGCTACAACTTCATCGGTAAAGCACTTGCAAAATGGGATGGTGCTTTAGAGCATGAATTTTACGGATCATGGGTACAAACCTACTCCGGCGAAGAATTCTCTAAACTTGCCGAAACCTGCATCAATCTCGTCAATCGCTTAGCAGAAGGAATGCCAGAGCGAAAACTTAAAGAGATGGAAGAGATCTTCGTGAAAACAAGCTACTTTGAGTATATGTTCTGGGATATGGCAACTGAAGAATCAATGTGGCCTTGCGAGATGGTGTAATTTCCATTTACGCAAACTCTCTAAATCCCGAGAACACCAAGAATCATCATTAAAAGTGCATATCCTTGCGCTTTTTTCATGGCATTCTTCATGACTTTATTCACGGCGCTTTATCCACAATTTCCCCTTTCATCAAGCGAATGTGAAATCGTATAGTAGAATCGGTTTCAGATAATCTATTTATTGTCTGAATTAACAAGTTTTTTAAAAGCTGATGCATCGCTGGGGAGAATGCCTGCAGTCTTCTACAAACATCTTGCCTGCAATTTTTCCGCTATTTTTTAAACAGAAACAATAAGATCAATCTCTATTGAATGCGCAATCATAAAAAATACCTCTTATTGCGCTTTTTTATGGCTCTCTTCATAACTTTCTTCACGGCATCTTATCCACCACTTTCATTAAGCTATCGCGAAATAAATTTTAAAAAATCTCATTTGATAGTCCGAATTAAACTGCTTTTAAAAGCCGACGCATCGCTAGAAGAATGCTTGCAGGATTCTATAAACCTCGTGCCAGCAGTTGTGCTGCTATTTTTTAAACCAAAATGATAAGAGTGCTGCAAGATCACATCGTTCTATTTACAACAAATCCGCTCCCTCGCTGGCGCGCGATTCCTAAAAGCATGCAGCCATTCGACCCAGCCGTATATCATCTTTGAAACCCACATTCAGCACCTAGCTCAAACTCTACCAGTAACAACAAATCTGCCCCTTCGCTGGCGCGCGATTCCCAAAAGCATGCGGCCATTCGACCCAGCCATGCATCAACTTTGAAAACAACTGCTTGAAAAAGACTTTCCCCATTACCCTTCAAATCCATTGATTTCACAACATAATCATCATCAATCGTGGATTCGGTTCGAATTTCTGCACGCAATCAGTTAATATCGTACAAAAGTCTTCACCATTAAAATTAGAAAAACATTAAGAATATTTACCACAGGCTTTTCATGCGATGAAAGATCTGCTTTCTCTAGCTAAAGAAATCATCCATGATTTGCCCGACGAAAAGGCAGAGTTATGAGTGAGTCAACCGCAGTTTATCCCGGCACTTTTGATCCGATCAC
>DXHP01000038.1 GCA_019113305.1 Candidatus Ignatzschineria merdigallinarum
AAGAGATTTACATCTTTGTAGTCGATTTCTTTAACGCCTTCAGCGGTAAAACGACAATATTTTCTACGACGAACATAACGTGACATATAAATTTACCTTTTTAATAGATTTTGAAAAGAGTTACTAGATTATGCTTCTTCGCTGTCATCAGCGTCTTCAGCATCATCTTCAACTTCAACTTCTTCACGAGCTTCAACGTTACGCTCAGGCTTCGCTGCAATTACAGAAGTTTCTGTTTCTGCTTCTTCTTTATTGATGATGAGATCACGGATCACAGCATCGTTAAAGCGGAATGCGCTTTGAAGTTCTTCTAAGGCTGCTTTGTCACACTCGATGTTCATGAGAACGTAGTGCGCTTTGTGAATTTTTTGAATTGGGTATGCAAGTTGACGACGACCCCAATCTTCTAAGCGATGAATAGCTCCACCATTGTCAGTCACAATCGCTTTGTAGCGATCGATCATTGCAGGAACTTGTTCGCTTTGGTCTGGATGAACCAGAAATACTACTTCGTAATGACGCATTATTCATGCTCCTTATGGATTTAAAAATATTTAAAGTCTTTCAATAAATCCTTGAAAGACAAGGAGACCTAGACCTTTTACAAGAAAAGATCAAAATCAAGCTGAGCATTATACCGATTATTTCCTTTAAAGGGAAGATCGAAAGCGTCTTTAGTCGGCTTTCTGCAGTAAAGGTTCGCCTAATTTAATCGGTTGATACTCTTTGAGGGTTTCATTGAGTTGAAGATTATTATTTTCAGTAATCACAATCACGGTTGATCCCATATTAAATCGGCCCATTTCCGCACCTTTTTCTAGGATAATCTCTTCATGTGAGTAATCACTATATTTTAAAATGGAAGCATATGGCGGCGTGATAGTTCCTTCCCAAACGTTTTCCATGCTTGAAACGTTAATTGCGCCTACCAAGATGACAATAACTTTGCCATATTCCGTTTCGAAGAGGGAAACGTGACGTTCATTTTCGGCGAACAATGTTGGGATATTCTCTGCTGTTTTAAGAGAGACGCTATAAAGTTTGCCAGGGATATGAATGGTGCGTTGTAATTGGCCTGTCACCGGCATATGGATACGGTGATAATCTCTAGGTGAGAGATAGATCGTTGCAAATTGACCATTTTTAAACTCTTCAGCTAGATCTGGGTCGGCGATAAGGGCTTCTAAAGTAAAATGGTGCCCTTTGGCGTGAATAAACTCTGTGTTACTCAATTGGCCACATGCAGCAATTTTACCATCTGCCGGTGAAATAATTGCAACATCGCTTAAAGGGCGAGCCTCAGGCTTTAATTCTCGTGTGAAGAAGTCATTGAAGTTTGTAAATTGTTCAGGACGCTGTCTAACACAATCTTGCCACTCAATTTTATAAATTTTTGCAAATTGGCTAATAAATAAATTTTTAAACCAGCGTGTTTTAATTCTAGTGATTTTTCGGAAAAACCATGAAGATAAACGTTGAAAGGTAATGTTCTTGAGCATAAATATTATGGAGTCCAGATAGAGGAGTGAAGGTGCCTAGGTATCAGTGTTGTAATTGATATTGAGATACTGAAAATTTAGCAATGGATATGTTATTAAGAGTGGGTCTGCTTAGCAATCCATGCTTGTGCTTTTTGTAGATCTTCAGCGGTATCAATTCCTGGTGGAGGCGTTTCTGTAGAGATCGCAACGGCAATTTTACGATTATTTGCTAAAGCTCTTAATTGCTCTAATTTTTCCATCTCTTCTAATGGTGAAGGGGTTAAATGAGGATATTCATTTAAGAAAGCTGCTCGATAAGCATAGAGACCTATATGGCGAAGATATGGAGATTGCCCACTGATTTTTCCGGATAGCTTCATTTCACCGCGTTGATAAGGGATCGCTGCTCTTGAAAAGTAAAGAGCCTCATCAGATTCGTTGAGAACAACCTTAACGGCATTTGGATCATGAACTTCTTCCCAGTCTTGTATGGGGGTTGCGAGTGTACTCATTGAAACCGCTTTATTTTCATGAAGTGCTGTGACTACTTTATCGATAAATGACAGTGGTAGGAAAGGTTCATCCCCTTGCCAGTTAACGATAATTTCATGATCAGAAAATTGTAGTTTTTGTGATACTTCGCTGAGACGATCAGTACCTGTTTCATGAGAGTCCAAAGTCATAATGACATCAGCGCCAAGGGCTGTAAGATGGTCAAAAATTTGCACATCATCTGTGGCGACGAGGACTTTTTGGGCGGTGCTCTTCATGGCTGCACGCCAGCTCCATTCGATAAGCGGTTTTCCATGGAGTTCGCGTAACATTTTGTTAGGGAGTCGTGTTGACTTCAGTCGTGCAGGTATAATGATGTTGTAGTTCATGCCATGCCTTAATTAATTGATGGATGAGAAAAGGAGCGTAATTGGAAATTATAGCAATAAGTCTTTCTTTCAGCGACGATAAAAAAATGTGAATACTTTTTTGCTGTTCTATTGTTGATCAATATGCCGCATCTATTTTGAAATAATTAAAAAACAGATTATCTCATTTACATTTTTTTTCAAAAATAGCGCTGAAATTTGCATGAAAAATGTGACAAAAAAAGCCATTATTCTACTTGACTTATTCACAACGCCTGAAATCTTCGATGGTTGCCTACTTTCATTTTAAAGTTGTTGTTGTGAGATTGTGATTCCTGAAAACGCTTGATATTACTAGCTTTAAAGGTTGAGTAATTATTGATCAATTTCTCATAATTGGCATATCCATGCCCTTAAAGCTCTTTTTTATGAGGTTATCCTCAAGGTTATCCACAAGATCTGTGGGTATCTATTAATAAATAATATTTCTATTAAATGTAAATTTAAATATTAATTTTTTGATAATTTTTCAATGAAAGGCATATTTTTTATTCAGTTTTAAATTTTTGAATTACGAAAATAAATTTGTGGTTAAATATTATTACAATGACTTATCTTGTGACTCTTAATCAAAATTGCTTTACGGTAATGGCTGCTGGAGGGAAAGATCAATTTTGTAGGTTGATAGTGAGTTGCGAAGTACCTATTTCGTGATGATGTTTTTTGTCATTTTTTTAATGATCTTGGGTATGATAAGAGCGATTGATGGAAGATTGATAATACTCTCATCGAAAAGGTCTAAAGTTAATGAAAGGAAAATGCAGTATGGGAACGAATTCTTTGCAAGAGTTATTGGCGGTCATCAAAAAGCTACGTTCAGAGAATGGATGTCCTTGGGATCGTGCACAGACGCATGAATCTTTGATTCCTTTTTTAGAAGAAGAGGGTGCAGAAGTTATCGATGCTATTTATGAGCAAGATGATATGCACTTAAAGGAGGAGTTAGCTGATCTATTGTTGCAGATTTTATTGCATAGTGAGATTGCTTCTGAACGCGGAGCTTTTAATTTTATTGATGTGATGCAATCTGTACAGGAGAAAATGGTTAGAAGACATCCTCATGTTTTCTCTAATAAAAAATATGTCTCTATTGCAGAGCAGAAAGTGGATTGGGTTCGAATTAAGCAGCAGGAACGTAAAGCGAAGGGATTGCCGGAGCAACAATCACTGTTAGCAGGGATTCCTTTTTCCTTACCGGCTCTAAAGCAAGCGGATATTTTACAAAATAGAGCGGCAACGGTCGGGTTTGATTGGGACGATATTAAGGATGTATGGGCCAAAGTTGAGGAGGAGAAGCAAGAGCTTGCAGCCGCGATGCTTGAAGGATCCTCCTTAGAAATTCAAGGAGAATTAGGGGATCTTCTGTTTTCATTGGTGAATTTATCTCGTTTCTTAGAATTGGATGCGACAGAAGCACTAAATCTCACTAATCAAAAATTTAGACGGCGTTTTCAATATATTGAAGAACATGCGCCGGAACCATTGTCAGAATTAAGTCTTGAAGTATTAGATCAGTATTGGAATTTAGCGAAAGAGATGGAAAACGTCTTAGAAAAGGATGCAGAAAATGTTTGATGGAATAATTAGAGAGCGTCATCAAGCATCTCAGGTTTATAGCGTTTCAACGTTAAATTTAGCCATTAGAGATCAGTTGGAAGGGCAATTTTTTTATTGTTTAGTTGAAGGCGAGGTTTCAAATGCCGCGTTTCCTCAGTCAGGTCATATTTATTTTAATTTAAAAGATGATGGGGCGGTTATTAAAGCAGTTATTTGGCGTTCACAAGCGATATTGTATCGAGGATTAATTGCAAGTGGTCAAAAAGTTCGTGTAACTGGGAAAATTACGGTATATGCGCCAAGGGGAGAGTATCAGTTAATCGTTTCTCGAGTAGAGGAAGCAGGTAAAGGAGATCTTCATTTACAGTTTGAAGCTTTAAAGCAGCAATTGGCGAGAGAAGGATTATTTAATACGGAGTTTAAGAAAGAAATTCCCCGAAATCCTCAAAGAATTGGGATTGTGACTTCAAAAACGGCTGCGGCTTTGCAGGATGTTTTAAATGTCTTGAGTGAGCATCGACCCGATATTCCTTTGATTCTTTATGAAACGAAGGTACAAGGGGAAAATGCCGGCAATGAGATTGCCGCGGCAATCGCTCGTGCAAATCATGAAGATGAATGTGATTTGTTATTGGTAATACGGGGCGGTGGCAGTATTGAAGATTTATGGGCTTTTAACGAAGAGATTGTTGTAAGAGCGATATTTGCTTCAAGTATACCTATTATTACCGGTATTGGTCATGAAACGGATATGACAATTGCTGATTTTGTTGCGGATCTTCGTGCGCCGACGCCTTCAATTGCGGCTAAAAATTCCTCCCAATCTCGAAATGAATTACTTCAATTATTAGGTGAGTTTGATGGGCAATTGCGTTATTTGATAGAAAAAAAACAGCAAACAGTGCAGCAAAACATGATGATGCTTTTGCATCGACTTCGTACGAAAGAGCCAAAATTACGATTGGTACAATTTCAGGGGATGTTAAGCCCTTTAAAAGAGCGGTTACGAGAGATTGTTACAAAGCGTTTTATTGAGACTAGATTCGCTTTTCAAGCATTAGATTCTCGTTTAGATGCTCGTTATCTTATGAATGTCTTTAATGCGCGACAGAAATCTCTTCAAGAGTTATCTCGTCGGTTAGAAGTCGCGATGGTATCTCAGCAAACAAAGAAAGTTCAGGTATTTATGGGACAAGTAGAAAAGCTCCATGTTTTGAGCCCATTAACGACATTATTACGAGGGTATTCAATGGCTACGAATGAGAGGGGGGAAGTGGTAAAAAGTATTACACAAGTACAGCCTTATCAAGCATTGAAGCTACAGGTTTCTGATGGAGTGATTGATGTGGAGGTTAAAGGAATTAACTTAATATAGCGGAGTTTTTTTACGGCTTTTATTAAAAATATTAATTCAGTTTAGCTTCAGGAACATTAAAACGATGGTGATGAATAAAATGATCGCAGAGTATCGGAAGCTGAGGATCAAATAATATCATCGTGTGAGATTTGTGTAGCGTTGTAGTATCGGTCGATCCGATAATTTCTGTTTCATCTAAATATACTGTTCCATCGCTTAGGAGAGAATTTTTTTCAACTGTATTGGTCAGCTTCTCTAAGAGCAAGGATGTTGGGCCATAATTTTGAGTGCCAGCAATGACACCTAATGGAAGAGGAATATCCCATAGTTGGTTGTCATTAGGAGTTAACGCTTCTTCTGATTTCCCTATTAAAAAACTCCCATAATGATCTGATAGATATTTCACAATACGTGAACCATGAAACGGTGGTGTAATCGCAATGACAGATTGTAGTTGAGGAAATGTCGTTTTTTTAAGGGCATGTAGTGTTAGTATACAGCCTAGGCTATGAGCGATAATTGAGAAAGGCTCAGAAAATTGTTCTAGGTAAATTGTTAATAAATCAACATTATTTGAAAGAGCTTTTTTGAGTGTTGGGTAATCAAAGTAGTGCACTTGATATCCCATTTTTTTTAATCGCTTGCCAAGAATCTTCATGACTAAGCTGTTTTGATAAAGCCCATGAATAAGAATAACATCTGTGCATGGAGCGGTAGTAGAAAGTGTCATTTATGTCCCTATCGTGCTCGTGGTTATGCTTTTGGACTTTGAATTAAAATTATTTGATGATAGTAAATGTGGGTTTACTCTTTTTCTTTGAGGAATTTGATTTTACTGTTTTTTTACTTTCTAGAACTAATGAGGTTTCAGAATCAGTGGGCGTCTTTGTGACATTTAAGTGGTCATCAGGATTTGATTTTGTTTCTATCACATTTAACAGAGGTTTGGGGCTAGATGTTTTGCTTGGAGTGTTAATGACTGTCTCATTAGTGAAATAATCCTCAGGAAGCGCTTCTGTTTGAAAGCCCATTCCTTCACCATTTTCTTGAGCATAAATTGCCGCAACGGCACCAATAGGCACATTGACATCTTGTGAAATGCCGGAAAATCTAGCAGAGAAGGTTATCCAATCATCTCCTAGATATAGATCATGGGTAGCAGAAGGCAAGATGTTTAAGATGATCTTGCCTTCTGTAATAAATTGCTCAGGAACTTCAACGAATGGAAGAGTTGCATCCACAACAATATAAGGAGTGCAGTTGTTATCTAATATCCATTCGTATAGTGCGCGTATGAAATAGGGCTTATTTGAAGTCATGAGTTATATAATCCTTAAATGGTTTTTTCTTTCTTGTCGAAAGCCATTTTAACACTCTCTTTCTCAAATAGGCGATCATAGTAATCTAATACCGGTTGCGCTTTTTTGGGGAGTGGAATATCTAAGAATTTTACCCACCATAAGAATGGAACGATAGTTGCATCAATAAGTGAGAAATCATCACTTTGGAAATAATTCGTTTGACTGAACAATGGTGAATAAGCAACGAGAAGATCAGCGATTGCTTTGTTGGTTTTATTATCCGCCGTTTTACGACCAATAAGTTTCTCAACTAAAGGATACCAATCATTGACGATGGTTTTTAGTGTGAGACGAAATTTTGCTCGAAGAATCGGATCGTTAGGAAGAAGTGGGGGATGTGGAAAGCGCTCATCTAAGAATTCTAAGATAGTATCTGTATGATAGATCGCAATTTCACGAGTAATAAGGGTCGGAAGAATAACTTGAGGATTAACTTCTAAAAGATCCCCTGGCGGATTATTGGGGTCGACAATTACTGTTTCACAGGTAATGTTTTTCTCTAAAAGGGTAACTTTGACTCTGTCACCATCTAAAGAATTCTTTTCAGTAAATAATGTAAATCCTGTGCGTCTTGTTGACATAATTATGATCTCCTTAATCGCAAGTAAGGAGCAACTACAACTAATTGCTCCTTACAGATTTTATAATAGTTTTTGAATCATGTGAAAAGGGTTGTGGTACTTATTGTACATCTTTCCAATACTCACGATTTAATGCATACGCAAGGATCGTAAAGATAACTAAGAAACCGAGTACCCATGGACCATATTTTGCACGCTCTAACTGTGCAGGTTCTGCAACATAAGTAAGAAATGTTGTGAGGTCATTGATAGATTTACGATATTCGAGATCTGTCATTGCTCCATCATTTACTTTCTCAAGTCCAACAACAACATCTTCAAATTGACACTCATCTGGTTGCTCAAGATTACACTCACCAATTGCTACTTTTTGAATAATTGGTTTATTGGTTCCTTGAAGCTCAGCAAGAACATGTGGCATACCAGCGTTAGGGAATGCAATGTTGTTCATGCCAGTTGGGCGACTTTCATCTTCGTAGAAAGATAAAAGGTATTTGAAAATATAATCAGGACCTTTCGCTCGAGCGATTGTTGATAAGTCTGGCGGTGCAACTCCTAACCAAACTTGGGCATCGCGACGATCCATTGCAGTGTAGATAAGATCCCCATCTTTTGATCTGATAAATTCAGCTTCGCGAGGATCATAACTTCCTGTATTAATCAGCTTTTGAATATCTTCCTCTTGAAGTCCCATATCACGAGCAGTGATGTTATAGCGTTGGAACTCTAATGAGTGGCAAGCAAGGCAGTAGTCCATATAGAGACGAGCACCTGATTGCATTGATTCATGATTACTTACATTAATTTGAGGAGTACCAAGCTCTTTAAGAGCTTGGGCAGTTAATTCCTCTGATGTTTGTGCATTTGCTGCAGCTGTCATTAACATTAAGCAGCTTGCGAATAGAGTTACGATTTTTCTCATTTCATTGTCACCCTTGTTGGAACTGGTTTAACTTTACCCCATCTAGACCACCATGGCATACCAAGGAAGAAGATGAAGTAGAAGACAGTACAGATACGTGCAACTAATGTACGAGCATCATTTGCAGGAACAACACCTAAGTAACCTAAGATGATGAAGCAGATTACAAAGAGAGCGATCATGATTTTAATGAATGCACCTTTGTAACGAATAGAACGTACAGGGCTTCTATCCAGCCATGGAAGCATAAAGAGTACTGCGATTGATGCACCCATTGCAATAACACCCCAAATCTGAGTACCAAACCATGATGGGATTGCACGAAGAATGGTGTAATACGGTGTAAAGTACCATACCGGTGCGATATGTGCTGGCGTTGCTAATGGGTTAGCAGGCTCAAAGTTTGGTGCTTCTAAGAAGAGGCCATACATATCAGGGAGATAGAAAATAATCAAAGCAAAGAAGATTAAGAAGATCCCTACTGCAAATGTATCGTGTACTGTGTAGTAAGGGTGGAATGGGATACCATCGAGAGGTTTTCCATTTTCATCTAAATTATCTTTAATTTCAATACCATCAGGGTTGTTAGAACCTACTTGGTGAAGAGCAAGAAGATGCGCGACAACAAGACCAACTAATACTAATGGAAGTGCAATTACGTGAAGAGCAAAGAAACGGCTTAATGTTGCTTCAGAGATAACGAAGTCCCCACGAATACCTGTTACTAAAGTATCTCCGATATAAGGAATTGCACCAAAGAGTGAAATGATAACTTGCGCACCCCAGAATGACATTTGTCCATATGGAAGTACATATCCCATAAAGGCTTCAGCCATTAGTACGAGGTAGATCAACATTCCGAAGATCCATACAAGTTCACGAGGTTTACGATGTGAGCCATAGATTAACCCACGGAACATATGCATGTAAACGACGATAAAGAACATCGATGCACCGACGGCATGCATATAACGTATGAGCCACGTCCAGTTTGCGTCACGCATGACAGCTGTTTCTAGTGAAGCGTAAGCGATTGGAATGCCCGTTGCACCTAGTGCTCCATCAGGTTTGTAGTACATGACAAGCCAGATACCCGTTAAAATTTGATTAACGAGAGCAACACTTGCCAAAATACCAAATACATATAACCAGTTAAAGTTTTTTGGTGCGTAATACTCGGTTACGTGAGTACGAAGCGCGCGCTTATAAGGAAGACGATAGTCAACCCAGTCGCCTAAGCGTTCGAGTCTTGATTTTGATTGAGTTGTCATTATGCAACACCCTCCCCACTAATACCAACGACAATAGAACTGTCAGTTTTATAGTAATGATCAGGAACAAGTAAGTTAATTGGTGCTGGAAGATTTTTAAATACGCGTCCGGCTAAGTCAAATCGTGAGCCGTGACATGCACAGAAGAATCCGCCGCGCCATGCTGGACCTAGGTCTGCTGGGGCAACCTCAGGTCTAAATGTTGGCGAACAACCTAAATGCGTACAGATTCCTACAAGGATGAGGTACTCAGGTTTAATTGAACGGTACTCATTTTGAGCGTACGGAGGCTGTTGATCACTTGATGAATTAGGGTCTACTAATGCATCAGGTGGTGAGGTTAATAAACGATCAAGCATCGCTTCAGTTCGGTTTAACACCCAAACTGGTTTACCTTGCCACTCAACACGGAGTAATTCTCCTGGGGAAAGCTTGGATAGATCAACTTCAACAGGCGCACCTGCACTTTTTGCACGTTGACTTGGCATCCAAGACTTAACAAAAGGAACGCCGAGAAATCCTGCTCCAAAAGCCGCAACAGCAACGGTTGCATAGCTCAGGACTCGTCTCCTTTTATGATTAACATTCTCCGAACTCATGTTCTTCGTCTCCATTAAAAAATTTTACTTTTTCTATTTACTTGCTTACACGTGACACATATTCGCCTGTGCGTGTGTCGACTTTGATCACTTCACCAATTTGTACGAATAACGGTACACGAACCACTGCTCCTGATTCAAGTGTCGCTGGTTTTCCACCAGTTCCCGCTGTATCACCTTTAAGACCTGGATCTGTTTCAGTGATTTTCATTTCGATAAAGTTAGGCGGAGTTACTGAGAGTGGCGCGCCATTGTATAAGGTTACGGTACACATATCTTGTTCCATTAACCATTTTTTACTGTCTTCTACAGCACTTTCATTCGCAGCAACTTGATCAAATGTTTCTGGGTTCATAAAGTGCCAAAACTCTCCATCGTTATAGAGATATTGTAGTTCGACATCAATGACATCTGCTCCCTCAACCGACTCCCCTGAACGGAATGTTTTTTCAATAACACGTCCTGTTTTGAGATTTCTGATTTTAACACGGTTGAATGCTTGTCCTTTTCCTGGTTTTACCATTTCATTTTCAATGATAGAACAAGGATCTCCATCAAGCATGATTTTTAATCCACTTTTGAACTGATTTGTTGTATATGTTGCCATTTTTAATCACTATCTCCCGATAATAAATTTTTCTACGCAGATTATACCTGAACTCCAATTTAAATTCAGCTTACATCTTACCTATTTTGCTTGCGGATTTGTGAGATCATGAAGTTTTGGAAAATATTTTCATTAATCCTAAACCATTGGTATTCTTGATTGAGGAAGTCTTTCCAATGATCGTATACCATTTTGAAATCTGCATTTTTTTCTGATTCTTCTTTATAGATTTCTTGAGCTACCTCATAAGAAGCTTCTAAAATCTCTTTTGAAAAAGAGCGTAGTTTAGCACCATTTTTAGTAAGAGTGGCAAGTGCTGGAGGATTTTTTGCATCGTATTGGGCGATCATCCACTGATTGATGTCAGCGGCCACCGTTTCAAAGATGTCTTGATAAAGTTTTGGAAGCTCATTCCATTTTTGATCATTCACAAAGAACGAGGTGGTTGCAGAGCCTTCCCAGAAGCCGGGAGTATAGTAGTAAGGAGCTACAGCTTGTAATCCTAGTTTTTCGTCATCATAAGGACCGACAAATTCTGCGGCATCGATTGTCCCTTTTTCTAATGAAGAATAGACATCGCTTGCTGGAATGCTTTGAGGAATAACCCCAAGTCTGGAAAGGATTTCTCCTCCAAATCCGGGGATTCTAAATTTTAAACCTTTGAGATCTTCAAGCGTTTTAACTTCTTTACGGAACCAGCCGCCCATTTGTGCGGTGGTATTTCCGCCGGGGAAATTAATAATATTGTATTTTGCAAATACTTTGCGGAGAACTTCTAATCCACCACCTGCGTAGAACCACGCATTTTGCATTCTGGCGCTCATGCCAAATGGAAGAACGGTGTCAATAGAGAGGGCGGTATTTTTACCATGGTAGTAATATGATGCTGAATGCCCAACTTCTACGGTGCCTTGTGAAACGGCATCAAATATTTGGTTTGCAGGCACGAGTTCTCCTGGTGCAAATACTTGAATTTCAAATTGACCATTTGTGAGTTTGGAGACCTTTTCTGAAAGCATGGTTGAAGCGGCAAATAGGATATCGAGGTTTTTAGGAAATCCTGCAGCAATTCTCCATTTTACTTTTGGATAAGTGTCAGCTTTTGCAATTGATGTTGCGGCAGCTAATCCAGAAACAGCGGCGGTTGCGCTAGCTTTTTTAATAAAATCACGGCGTTTCATAAAGTATCTCCCATATTTTAATATCTGTTTTGTTAGAAATGTTTAGATATTAATCATAATTAAAGTTAATTTTTAAATTCGTTATCTATTTTTTAGATTATTTCAATGATAGTTAAATCTTAATATATCGACTCAATTTATAATTGAGTTTTTCAGCGATTTTTTGTGTTGAGCATTTAAGGCTTGTCTTGAAAGCTATAAACACTTTTGGTGAAACATGATGTTCTACGAATTCTGTTTCCGTAATTGAGAAAACATGAACTGTTGAAATATGTTTTCATTGACTCTAAACCATTGGTATTCTTTATTTAGAAATTCTTTCCAATGATTGTATATTTTTCTGAAATCCTCATTTGCTTCGGCTTCCTCGGCGTAAATGACTTGGGCAGCATCGTAGGCGGCTTGTAAAATTTCTTTTGAGAAAGAGCGAAGTTTTGCACCATTTTTAATAACGGTTGCGAGTGCTTCAGGATTTTTAGCATCATATTGTGCCGCCATCCAAGTATTGCATTCCGCAGCTGCTCGTTCGAAAATAATTTTATTTCGTGCTGAAAGACTGTGCCAAGCATCTTTATTAACATAGAAGGTCAACATTGCTGAGCCTTCCCAAAAGCCTGGAGTGTAGTAATAAGGGGCGACTTGTTGTAATCCGAGACGTTGATCATCATAAGGGCCGACAAATTCAGTAGCATCTATCGTACCTTTTTCAAGTGAGGAATAGATATCGCCGACAGCGATGTTTTGTGGGATCGCACCAAGTCTAGAAAAAATTTCTCCACCAAATCCCGGGATTCTAAATTTTAAGCCTTTGAGATCTGCTACGGTTTTAACTTCTTTTCGAAACCAACCACCCATTTGGGTGTTAGAGTTGCCGCCAGGGAAGTTGACAATATTATATTTATCAAATAGATCACGTAAAATCTCTGTTCCACCGCCGGCATAATACCAAGCATTTTGCATTCTTGTGGTTAGCCCAAAAGGAAGGCATGTATCGATAGAGAGCGCTTTGTTTTTTCCATGATAATAGTTTGAAGTGGAATGTCCCATTTCAACGGTACCATTTTGAACGGCATCAAATACTTGTGTGGATGGAACAATTTCACCTGGCGCAAATACTTGAATTTCAAATTCTCCATCACTCATAGCTGATACCGAGTCGGCAAGGCGTTGAGAAGTGCCGTAGAGAAGGTCAAGGTTTCTAGGAAAACTTGTTGTCATTCTCCATTTGACTTTAGGGTTGCTGCTGGCTTTTGCGATTCCTACAGATGCAATACCGGCACCGGCGATGGTGGTTGCTTTGGTAATAAATTGACGGCGTTTCATATAGATCCTCATTTTGGTTATTTCTAATAGACTAGTATGAGTTATAAATTGTTATTATTTTTATGTAGATGTCTATCTGTGTATTAGATATTTGCTTTGCCCGATGCGTCATAAAAGATGATGCATTGGGCAAAGTTTTACTCATGGCGGAACTTAGAAGTCTACCCCGAAACTGTCAAAGTCATTGAAGCTATCGAAGCCATCATCGCCCATATCGAGATTGAATTCGATATCAGATCCTGAGCCTTCAAATTTTTCAAGTTTTTCAGATTTAATAATTCCAGGGAAGGTAATAAGAATAATGACCATGACAATTTGTAGGAGTAAGAACGGCATTGCTCCATAGTAGATATCCTTAGTTGTCACTTCTTTTGGTGCTACGGACTTTAAGTAAAAGAGCGAGAAGCCAAAAGGTGGATGCATAAAGGATGTTTGCATATTCATGGCTAAGATAACGCCAAACCACGTTAAATCGATACCAAGTGCTACGGCGATAGGAAGCAATAATGGAACTAGGATTAAGGCGATTTCAAAGAAGTCTAAGAAGAAGGCAACAAAGAAAATCAAGATATTCACAGCAATGATAAAGCCTAACGCTCCTCCTGGGAGATTGCCGAGAATCCCTTCAATCCAAATTCCACCATTAAGGCTCGTGAATGCGAGAGAGAAGAACATTGAGCCGATCATGATGAATACCACAAAGGTAGTGATCTTCACGCTCTGATCAAGTGCTTGGTAGAGAAGCTCTTTTGTTAAGGACTTTCTAAATATTGCAAGAATCATCGCACCAACAGCGCCAATAGCTCCGGCTTCAGTCGGTGTTGCAACTCCCATGAATACAGTACCTAACACGAGGAAAATTAATGTTACTGGCGGAATAACGCTTGTAATCACTTTTTTGAAAAGATCCATGCCGAAAAGCGTTCTTTCGTGATCCGGGATTGCCGGCATTGACGCTGGTTTAAGAATCGACATAATCATGATAAAGAGAATATAGGCGCCTATAAGAAGGGCGCTAGGAATAAGTGCTGCTTTATACATTGAACCAATGGATACACCGAGCTGGTCACCTAAAACGATGAGAACAAGGCTGGGCGGTACGATTTGTGCTAAGGTTCCTGATGCCGCAATTACCCCAGAAGCTAAACGTTTTGAATAGCCGTAACGTAACATGATAGGGAGAGAGATTAATCCCATTGCAATCACTGATGCTGAAACGATCCCAGTTGTTGCTGCTAACATTGTTCCTACAAACACAACTGAATAAGCAAGACCGCCTCGAAGCTTTCCGAAAAGCTGCCCCATGGTGTTTAGTAGGTCTTCTGCCATTCCTGTTCTTTCCAGAACTAATCCCATCAAGGTAAAGAAAGGAATCGCGAGTAGTGTTTCATTGCTAATAATGCCGAAGAATCTGTCACTTAATGCACCTAGTAAGGCGAAGTCGAGATGTCCGAGATAAATGCCGATCGCGGAGAAGAATAACCCAGTTGCCGCAAGTGAAAATGAGATGGGGTAGCCCTTCAAAAGAAAAATAATGAGGGCGACAAACATTAAAGGGGGTAAAAATTCTAACATTTTTGCTGTTGCTCCGAATGATTAGCGTTGTCGTTAGATAAAGTGCGAAGCGTGATGATTGCTTTGCAAAGCTCAGAAACTCCTTGTAATAGTAAGAAGAACATACCTACAGGAAGTAACGCTTTAATAGGAGCTCGCGGGAGTCCACCTGGGTTAGGTGACATTTCCCAAATTTGCCAGGAGCTGATAGCGGGGCCAATTGTGAGATATAAAAGCATCGTGAAAGCAGGGAAGAGGAAGAAGACAATACCGATGATCTCGAAAATCGCTTTAGCTTTTGGCGAGAAGCGATGTGAGAGGATATCTATCCGAATGTGTTGGTCTTTTAGATAGGTATAGCCTGACGCAAGTAAGAATACTGTCGCAAATAGATACCATTGAACCTCTAACATGCCGTTAGAGCTCATATGAAATAGATATCTAAAAAGTGCGTTCCCCGCAGAGATAATGGTTGCTAGGAAAATAGCGATAATTGCAATTTTTCCTAAAGCTATATTGATTGAATCGATAATATGCGAGATTTTTTTTAAGATATTCATAGTCTAAGAGATTGCGCATAGCTTGCGTATATTGATTTAAAAGATGTTGTCGTAACATGCAACTAGTACAGTGCGTCATTTAATGTACTTCATCTAATAAATTTTGCCAATAATTTCTTCTCTCAGACTATGTGTTTGATTTTTTTATCTTAACTGCTTTGGATGAAGGTTATTGATATTGTTCACATTTGTGTGTGAATTCTTTACCAGTCTCTTTAGCGTACGTTTTATGATTATCGAGAATGATCGTCATATCTTCAGTAGATCCCATAATAACTGGGACGCGTTGGTGAAGCTTTTGAGGATTAAGATCTAAAATGCGCTCATATCCTGTTGAGGCAATACCCCCCGCTTGTTCTACCAAGAAAGCCATTGGGTTCGCTTCATACATGAGACGTAAACGACCGCCTTTTTCAGTAAGAGTTGAGTCGATTGGATATGCAAATGTTCCGCCGCGTTGAATAAGACGATGGATGTCCATCACCATTGCACCAACCCAGCGCATCGTGTATTTTTTCTTACGTGGACCATCTTTGCCCAAGTCACATGCTTCAACGTAATCGCGCATTGGAGGTTCCCAAAGATTACGATTTGAATGATTGATCGCGTATTCAGCTGTTTCCTTAGGAATTTGCATATTTGGGTGCGTTAAGATGAACTCACCGATCGAAGGGTCAAGCGTAAAACCATGTGTACCGTGACCGATAGTAAGAACCATCATGGTTGCTGAGCCGTAAAGACAATATCCGGCACATACTTGCTTAACGCCTTCTTGTAAGAAGTCTGCTTCAGTTGGGAACTCCTTATCTGTTTTTAAAATAGAGAAGATCGTTCCAATAGGGCCATTGACCTCGATATTACTTGAACCATCTAATGGGTCAAAAATCAAAAGGTAGTTGCCACGAGGGCTGCCTTTAGGGATTTCATAAACTTCATCCATCTCTTCACTCGCCATTGCCGCAACATGTCCGCGCTTTGCATTGTTTTTGATGAAAAGATCGTTCGCAATTACGTCAAGGATTTGTTGAGTTTCGCCTTGGCAGTTTTCATTGTCAGTAGCGCCGATAATATTTGCAAGCTGACCTTTTTGTACAGCTGCAGCGATCATTTTGCATGATACCGCGATATCGTTAAGGAGGAGGGTAAAGTTGCCCGTTGCTTCAGGGAAGCGACGTTGTTCTTCCATGATGAATTGCGAGAGCGTTACGCCAAAGTGAGTCATTGAAATCTCCACAGTTTGATTGAGGTAATAAAAATTGTGGTTATGATATACTTTTTAGGTGTTTAGTTAAAGCGTTTTGTAGTTTGCATGTAGTTTTGAGTCTTTTATGAGAACTATAAATTAACTAAATGGTCATGGCTTGATCATTGCTTGGATTTATCGCTGTTTGCAGTTATACTCAGCCATAAGTTAAATCCTGATATCTTCGATAGATAGAAATGATTTATCATCCATATAAAAGAATTAATAAATGGAGATTAAGAATATATGAGTTCTATAGAGTTAAAAAATGCGGGTTTAAAAGTTACTTTGCCACGCCTTAAAATTTTAGATATTTTAGCAAAAGCAGCAGCAACACCAGTATGTCACTTGACGGCAGAAGAAATTTACATGCAGTTAAGTAGTTCTGGTGAAGAAGTTGGATTGGCAACTGTCTATCGTGTTTTGACGCAATTTGAACAAGCGGGTTTAGTAAGACGCCATTTCTTTGATGGTGGTCAGTCGATGTTTGAAATTGATGATGGTGATCAGCACGACCATATTATTTGTATCAATTGCGGACATATTGGCGAGTTCTCTCATGAAAAAATTCATGAAAAACAAGCACAGATTGCCGCAGAATTAGGTTATGAGTTAACGGATGCTCGTACTATTTTGCACGGTGTTTGTGCACAATGCAGAGAGAAATAGTTTTTCTTCGGCAAGAGTTTACGACTCGACGCTATGCAATAATCTGGATTAGTATTTGGCTAATCCTGATTTTTGCGACATGGTTTTCAAGACCATTAATCCCTTTTCAAGAGACGTTCTTCTCGGGCGTTGTGTGGGAGTTATATCTATCTAATAACTGGCTCTACCCTCATATAAATGAGGTTTATCAGCATGCTAGTTTTCCACTGAATTATTGGCTTGCGCTTGGTGTTTGGAAGCTTTTTGGAGTTTCTGATTTTTCACTCCGCGTATTAGCAAGTTTTTTTAGTCTGAGTACGTTGTTTTTAACGGCTTGGGCAGCATATCAACTTTGGCCTGATCGGCGCAATGTTCGAGCAAATGCACCTTTAGTTTTAATCGGAAGTTTAATGTGGACGGTTTTTGCGACCGCAAACGTGGAATATGTCTACTTCACGTTTTACTTAATGCTAGCGATTAATTTTTTAATTAGAGTTTGGCGATTTCAGCAGAAATTATGGTGGATTGGTTTTACTGTTAGTTTGACATTGGGGCTTTATTCATCCGGTTTGATCTTTCTATTAGTGGTAATGCCCGTTATTTTCTTGGCGCCGTATTGGGCAAAATTATCTTGGAAGAGCATTTATGTTTTTGGTCTGATATCTATCTGTATTGCTTTACTGTTCTTTTTTATTTGGGCTCTAACGGTAAGCTCGAGCTTGGGGATTTCTCTGTGGGATGCTTTAGGGTTACGATACATTTTAAAAGCATTTAACCAAGCACCACCGCTTTATGTTTATGTGTTGAATTTGGTCATTATCTTATTTCCTTGGCTCTTTTGGTTGAGGATTTATAGACTTTATCGAGATGTGGATCGAGATGAGTCCTTTCAGTTTGTGGTTGTATGGTTTTTATCTCTGGTGGTTGTTTTAGGTATTTTAAGTTTAACTTCCTTAGATGCTTTATTGCCGATATATCCTGCTTTTTCATTAATTATTGCTCGAATTTATTACCAAGGCTTTAGTCGAAAGCTTGATGTGGCACCGATAGTGGTATTTATGGTGTTGGTCGGATTATTAATGATTGTTATTCCTTATAATTATCAATGGCTCTCTTTGCCGCAATGGGTTGGTCAAGTGTCTCCTTTCTGGGGGGCTGGTCTTATCTTATTTAGTATTACTTTACTGTTTAACGCAGCGAATACGAGAATAATGACATTGGCTTTAATGGGTGTCGCTTTAACATTGGCGATGAATTTTGGTGTTGTGCGTGTTGCGACTGATTTTTATGATTTAAGACCTGCAGGAGAGCGCTTATCATGGTATCAATCAAAAGGAATTGTTGTAGGGCATCCTGAAAATTATAGAGGGCATCTACATTTTGTAGGGCAGCTGCAATCGCCGCTAAGAGAGATTGGTTCTCGTAAGGATCTGCTCGAGATTTTATCAGTGGATGAAAATGCACGAATGATCTTGTATGTTGAAGATCACATGCGTTTTGATAATGGGATTGTTGAGTATTGGCAGCCTTTTAGAGGGCGTTATTTAATCATATTAAAAGCTGAAGCGGTTTTACAGTTACTCAATCAAGCAGGTGAGCGGTCTTTGGAAGCAATTTTTTAGTAGGGTTTCGTTTGTAAATCATGACACTCCAGAAATATGGGTTTATTTAATGAGGACGAATAGTATATACTTTCTACTATTTGAAATAATTTCACAATTAATGGCTTGCTTAATCAAATTTGATAATTCGGTAAGCGTAATCAGGATAAATAAAAAGGATAAGTCTGAATTATGATGCAATTCATCCGTGACCACTCTAATAGCTTGTGGGCAAAAATCTTATTAGTGGGGGTTGGTGTTTCTCTAGCAGGTATCGGGGGAACTCAGATTTTTAGTGGTCCAAGTGCTGATACGGTGGCAACGGTCAATGGTGAGAAAGTGTCACTTCAAGAGGTGGAAGCACAATATCAGCAATTACTGAATGCAAATGCCCAAAATGGTGATTTGACCGATGAAATTCAAAAACAGTATAAGCTGATTGCAAGACAAGATCTCATTCAGCGTAGAGCAATGGATAGTCAGATTAAAACATGGAAGATTCGAGCATCTGATCGCTCTGTTGCTGAGGAAATTGTCTCTATCCCATCATTTCAAAAAGATGGTGTGTTTGATCAGGAAACGTATAAAACAGCATTATTTTATTCTGGGTATAGTATTGAAGGATTTGAAGATGCAATTCGAAGAGACGTTGAAGAGCGAGTTGTTCGTGAGGCGCTAGTAAATAGTGCATTTGTTTCTGATAAAGAGTTGCAAGAGCAAATTGCTTTTTTAGGACAAACACGAGATCTTGAAGTTGCTACTTATAATTATTTAGAAGATTTAGATAGTGTTGCGGTTTCAGAAGATGAAATTAAGGCGCAGTATGAAAATAATATGTTGCAATATCAGACGCCAAACCTTGTAAAGTTACAATACATTGAACTAATGGTAGATGCTTTAACGCCAGAAGCTCAGGTTTATAATTCTGAGCAAATTCAGGCTGAGGCGCAAAAGATGAAGCAGCAAGATGAGCAACGTCTTTCTGAACAGTTTACGATTGAGTATTCGACAGATGCGCAAAAACAAGAGGCTATTGATGTTTTGGCAGATCTAAAAGGGCGTATTGAATCTGGCGAGATGACTTTTGATGTTGCGAAGTCAGAAATTACACAAATCGATAATGCTTATTACAACCGTAATGGGAATTTTAAATACGGTGCTGCAGGAATTCCGGCATTTGACGATGCGCTTTTTGAGTTAACGATGGATGCGCCATTATCTGAACCATTTGCCACAGATGGTGAAGTGCATATGGTCCATTTATTAAATGTTAGTTCTCCTTATGCTGATGAAGCGGCTCTTTTATCTGCGGCAGAAAAATCTTTAAAAGAGAACTCTAAAGCTGAGGCTTACATGTTAAAAGAAGCAAGAATGCAAGAGTTGGCAGAGACATATACAGAATCTCTTGGGGAAATGGCGCAAGATTTAGGTCTTGAGGTTAAAGAGACAGATTGGCTGAACTTGGATGATCAAGAAGGCTTATTGGCTGATGGGACTGTTTGGTCTGCGGTTAATCATTATGATGTGATGGAAAATGGGCGCAATAGTTTGCCGTTTGCATTTAATGAACAAAGTAATCATGCAATGATTGTTCGGGTTATGGATAAGAAAGCGAGTAGAGTGAAGTCGTTAGAAGAGAGTTATGACGAGATTAAGCTGGAATTAGCTAAAAATAGAGCGAAAGATTCTATGATTAATCAAGTGAATGCGATGCTTGAGTCTGGCGATGTTCAAAGTTTTCAAAATAATATTGAACAATTAGGATTTGCTTATAATCAATATAATGATTTAGCGATTACATCTGTTGGTCTATTGCAAGCCAAGCCTGTTGAGCAATATGCGATTTCTAATGGCTTCCAAAAGATACATCGATTAGAGTCGCAAAAGCCTAGGTATTTAGTTGAAGCGATTGATGGGCACGTATATGTTGTTGCCGTTAATGCCATTAATACAGGTAGTTTAGAAGGTTTTTCTGAAGATGATAAAGCGCAATTGCAGGAATATTTGCAAGGACGCGAAGCGAGTTTTGAGTATCAAGCATTGATGCAGTATCTATTTAATAATAGTAAAGTTAAAGTTTATAATAATAGCTTCTTTGAATAGGGCATAGTGTTCATAGCGGATATTGATGCATTAATAATTCTAAGAAGGTTGGTAGAGATATCAACCTTCTTTTTAATTGTTGGTAAATAGAATATTCTCAATAGCTTCTTGCGTTATTAAAGATAATAAGGATGCTGATTGTCTATTTTGCCATCAATAATGAGTAGGTAAAACAGTAGATGAAAGTAGGTAGATGATGAATATTGTTGAAAACCATTCTCTGCAGGCGCTGAATACATTTGGTGTTGCAGTAAAAAGTCGATTTTTTGTGGAATTGTCAGATGTCGCTGATTTGCAGGAAATTAAGAAATTGCCGAAGCCAACACTATTTTTAGGGGGCGGGAGCAATGTGTTATTCACGAAAGATTACTCAGGCACTACGATTCACAATAAACTGCAAGGTATTTCGGTGTTATCTCAATCGGAGGATCAGGTTGTTGTAAAAGCTATGGGGGGAGAGAATTGGCACCAGTTTGTCATTAAGATGAATGAGGCGGGTTTTCATGGTTTAGAGTATTTAGCTTTAATTCCAGGCACGGTAGGGGCGGCTCCTGTTCAAAATATTGGCGCATATGGCGCTGAAGTAGAGCAATTTATCCAGTCTGTAGAAGTGTTTGATTGCCAAACTAATACGCTTTATTCATTGGCTCATGAAGCATGTCATTTTTCATATCGAGATAGTCTTTTTAAGCGTGAAAAAGGTCGATACCTGATTGTTTCTGTAACGTTTAAATTAAACCGTAAAATGGATGCTGTCGTTCGATATCGAGCGTTGGAGCAGTATTTTGAAGAAAGTAATCAAAATACTGCGTTGTTATCGATGCGAGATATATTTGATGCTGTTGTAGCTGTTCGATCGAGTAAATTGCCGGATCCTGCAGTGATTGGCAATGGGGGGAGTTTTTTTAAAAACCCTATTGTGACAAAGGAGTATTCGCAAGTATTGATTGAAAAGTACCCTTATTTAGTGATGTATCCTCATGGAGAGCATGAAGTAAAGTTAGCGGCTGGGCAATTGATTGAGTTGTCGGGTTTTAAGGGACAGTATCAACGAAATGTTGGGATGTATGAAAAGCAAGCATTGGTGTTGGTGAATCTAGGTGGAGCGACTGGTGTTGAATTATGGGCATATGCTCAAACTGTACAAAAGAAAGTGCAGACAGATTTTAATGTAATACTTGAGCCTGAACCGTTAATATTGTAATTTGTTGATTGCTTTCAGGTATAATTTCAACAATTCATTATTGATATATAGGATATAGAATGAAAAGAAATTTAAAAAAGATCATGATGTTTGGTTTTTTTGTGGCATTAATGTCATTGTTTCAAGCAAGTTATGCTCAGGAAGATCCTGTTAGTGTGATTAAAAATACATCGGATCAGCTTTTTAAGACCTTAAAGAGTGATAAGGCAAGTCTTAAAAAAGATCCTTCAAAAGTTTATGGGATTGTTGAAAAAATTTTAGTGCCACGTTTTGATTTCGGGACTATTTCTCAGTGGGTAATGGGAAGATCGTGGCGCGATGCAACACCGGTTCAACGCGAAGAGTTCACTGCGGAATTTAAGAAATTATTGATTAATTCTTATGCTGGAGTTTTGTTGGATTACACAGATGAAACATTAAATGTTTTACCTTTACCGCCAAATGCGGCGAAAGGGGATGAAGTAACTGTGAGATCAGAAATTATCTCTCAAGATCGTCCGCCAATTGCGATTAACTATTCGATGATTAAATCAGGAAGTCGTTGGATGGTATATGATGTATCGGTAGAAGGTGTGAGTATCGTTGCAAATTATCGATCAGAAATTAGAGAGCTTGTTTCTAGGCAGGGTGTAGAGGGAATGATTGATACTTTAAAACGGAAAAATAAATAATATTGTTGATAGGGTAGGTTAATGCAAAAGAATCATTATCTGAATATTGATGTATCGACAGGGACGTATCAATTGCAAGATGCTTTTGATAAGTTTACGATCCCTCAACAGTGGCAGGTCATAAAAGAGGCATTTAAAGAAGTTCAGCCAGTAGTAATTGATTTGAAAAATGTTTCGGAGTGCGATAGCGCGTTAATCGCTTTGCTTGTTGAAATAAAAAGGCTGTATGCTGATATCTCAATTGCTAATGCGCCTGATAATCTTGTTCAGTTGCTCGATTTATATCAAGTTAAAACACTGCTTTTTTAAGGGTGTATAAAAAACTCTCTAATAGTTGACTGTCGAAGATTTGTAGCTATAATACATATCTTCACTTAGCGGGAATAGCTCAGTTGGTAGAGCACAACCTTGCCAAGGTTGGGGTCGCGAGTTCGAGTCTCGTTTCCCGCTCCAAATATAGGCTGGATAGCAAAATGGTTATGCAGCGGATTGCAAATCCGTAGACGCCAGTTCGATTCTGGCTCCAGCCTCCAAATTTTTATGGCACCGTTCTATGGTGGCCTGTATTGGTTTCCTAACAATGGACTATTGTAAACCGTGTCAGGTCCGGAAGGAAGCAGCACTAGCAAGACATTCATGTGTTATGGGTCGGCTAATACGGGTCATCTCCATATTTATTAAATAAGTGATGGCAAAATGACTCAACAAGTTCTCGCACTAAAATGGCGACCTCGAACCTTTAACGAAGTCATTGGTCAGCCACACGTCGTACAAGCTCTCTCCAATGGTTTAGACAATGATCGATTGCATCATGCTTTCTTGTTTACAGGAACTCGTGGCGTTGGAAAGACAACTCTAGCAAGAATCTTTGCAAAGTCTCTCAATTGTGAAAAAGGCGTCTCATCAAATCCCTGCGGGGAATGTTCTGTTTGTACAGAAGTTGATGAGGGGCGCTTTGTTGATTTAATTGAAATCGATGCGGCTTCACGTACAAGGGTGGAAGATACCCGAGAGATTCTTGATAATGTTCAGTATGCGCCAACACGTGGTCGTTATAAAATTTACCTTATAGATGAAGTTCACATGCTTTCAAACAGCAGCTTTAATGCGTTATTGAAAACGCTTGAAGAGCCGCCGAGCCATGTGAAGTTTTTATTAGCGACAACAGATCCTCAGAAATTACCGGTGACAGTTTTATCTCGTTGTCTTAGATTCCAATTAAAGCGAATTCAGGATCAAGAGATTGCGGAGCAGTTGGAGAAGATTTTAATTAGTGAAAATATCCCTTTTGAGACAGAAGCAATTAAATTAATTGCAAAAGCTGGGGATGGTAGTATGCGTGATGCGCTTTCACTGTTAGATCAGGCGATTGCGTATACTGGGCAGAATGTTCAGTTTCAGCAAACACATGAGATGCTTGGATTAATTGACACACAATACTTAGTGAGAGTATTGGAGGCGCTTGTTGCTAGAGATCGTCAAACATTATTATCAGCACTATCTTTGTTGAAATCACATGGTTTGGATTATTATCGGTTTTTAGAAGACCTTATTGATGCATTCCACCTGTTAACAATGGTTCAGCTTTCAAAAGAGATGGGGGAGCATGAAAATGCAGAGCTGGTTGCTTTAGCGGAGGCATTTACTGCTGAAGATTTACAACTCTATTATCAGATCGCATTAAATGGTCGTAAAGATCTGCATAATCATCCAAATGCTGAAGTCGGTTTTGAAATGACGCTTTTACGTATGGTATTGTTTGCGCCAACTGCACCAGTAGGTGTAATGGAAGCTCAAAAAAAAAGTCAGACAGTTTCACTAAATAGTGCGGATGCGCTTTCTAATGCTGAAATAGAAGCTTCTGCAGGTATAGCACTAAAAGAACATCTGTCAGATAAAGTGTCATTACCAGAAAATCAATCAGGTCAATTACTACCAGTATCAGCTACATCTGCCTCGAAGGAAGCGTCGGCTGTTGATCTTCCGTGGGAAGATCCCCCGAAAGCAGATATGACTCCATCGAATGCTCCTGAAGTATATGAAAAAAGTAGGAGTGACGAGCAAGAATTAACTGCAGATTTAGATCATCAAATAGAAGATGAGATATCTATTCTAGAACCTCCGGTATTTGAGATTTCAGAAGCAGAGCATATTGTTTCTTCGTCAGAAATTGTAGAGTCATCAAATATAGCAGTGCTAGAGAATGACCGATTAGATGATGAGTTAATACCAGTATGGGATGTTGAAGAGCCTTTTAGTGCGAATAACGCTTCTATTATGGAGAGCTCTATCAATAATGGTGAATTAACTACCGATAGACCGTTTGTATTAGATAGCACTTTATCGGAATCTAGTAGATTACAGACAGCATCATTGCTCAATAATAATGAGGAATGGCTCTCTTTAGTGTCAGGTTTAACCTTAGAGAGTGTTTTGTCAGGAATCGCGCATAGTTTGGTTTTTAAAAGCTTTGATGGAGAGTATTTAATTCTTCAAAGACCTTTGTCTGTGAAAGATTTTCGAGTGGATGAAGCGGAAATGCGCCTAGCAATGGCAATTTCTAATAGTCTGAATGTTAAAATATCCTGTAAGATTGAATATGTTGAAACACTCAATCTTGAAAATCTTCATGAAAGAACAGAGCGTTTGGATGAAGAGCGTCTGCAGCAAGCTTTAAGTAGTTTTAAGCAAGATGAAGTCGTGCAGTATTTAGAGCAAGAATTGGGCGCAAAGCTTTTAATGAAAACATTAAAGCCATTAGATGATTGCTGATGGATGTGAATGAGATTGTGTTATTAAGATACAGATGATTTTTTGAAAGTATATTAATATGCTGAATTTGAAACTATTTTAAAGAATAAGAGAAGAAGGAGACCTTATGTTTAAAGGCGGAATCGCGGGCATGATGCAAAAAGCACAACGCATGCAAAAAGAGATGGAAAAAGCGCAAGAAGCATTGGCGGATATTAATGTCACTGGTGAGTCAGGTGCTGGTTTAGTGAAGATCGAGATGAGTTGTCGTCATGTTGTACGTGCAATTCGTATCGATGATTCTTTAATGTCAGATGATAAAGAGATGTTAGAAGATCTTTTGGGTGCGGCATTTAATGACGCATTAGCCAAAGTTGAAAAAACATCTTCAGAAAGAATGGCAGAAGTTACGGGTGGTTTAGGTCTTCCTGCTGGAATGAAAATTCCTGGATTTTAATTGAGGACGGTCTCATGTATCCAAAGTCACTACAGAATGTGATCGATTCATTGCGTATATTGCCGGGAGTTGGTCAAAAGACGGCGCTAAGAATGGCGCTTTATCTTCTTGAACGAAATCAGGTTGGAGCGGAAAAGATTAGTAGATCTTTAACGTACGCATTAGAAACGATTCAAAAATGCTCTCAATGCCGTAATTTAACGGATGAAGATATCTGTAGTGATTGTCGTGATATGAGTCGTAACGATGCGCTATTATGTATCGTTGAAAATCCTGTAGATGTTTTTGCCTTGCGACAAAGTGTTGAGTATAAAGGTCGTTACTTTGTATTATTTGGCCGTTTATCACCGCTTGATGGAATTGGTCCTTCTGAGCTAGGTTTAGATCTCTTAGAGTCACGTTTTGCTGAAGGGGTTATTAAAGAAATTATCTTAGCAACAAACTCAACGGTTGAAGGTGAAGCGACAGCGCATTATATTTCAGAGATTGCAAAGCAGTATGAAATTGAAGTGAGCCGTATTGCTCATGGTGTTCCATTAGGTGGAGAGCTCGAGTATTTAGACAGCGGTACATTGTCACATGCATTTGCATCTCGTAAAAGTTATTAGGAGGTTTTATGAGTACAATCTTTAGTAAAATTATCCAAAAAGAGATTCCGGCAAAAATTGTTTATGAAGATGATGAGGTTTTAGCATTTGAAGATGTTGCACCTCAAGCGCCAGTGCATATCTTAATTATCCCTAAAAAAGAGATTCCGACATTAAATCATCTTGTAGAAGAGGATGCGCAATTAATGGGAAAACTCTTTTTAGTTGCACAGAAAATTGCAAAAGAGCAAGGTTTTGCGGATCAAGGATATCGCACAGTCTTTAATTGTAATGAAGATGGTGGGCAAACAGTTAACCACATCCATCTGCATCTATTGGCGGGAAGGAGTCTTACTTGGCCACCGGGCTAGATCCTTTATTCATGGCAATGAATATGTAAAAGCCACTTTTAATAGTGGCTTTTTTTGTATTATGCTCTATGTTTCTTGTCCTGTATCAACCGTTATAAGTTTTGTTTATCTCTTTGATAAATATATTTTATTAATATATTGAATTTTATAGTAAATTTAAATATGCAACTAGATAGAATGGTTAATTGATCTATGTAGATTATTATGTAAACAGTTATATCTTTGCTGTTTTTCGTGCTTTTTATCTCTTATGATGGTGATGATAGGTAGTTAATTCACCCTGTTAAACAGAAATAAGGAGTCATTCAATGGCTATGAAAAAAAGCAGAAAAAAATTATTCACTATTGGTGTATTAGCAGCAGCGATGTTGACAGGTTTTGCGGCTAATGCAGCAACAGATAAAGATAATGGTTCAGTCAGAGGCGAGATTATTCTTCCATTGATACAGGAAGTAACTGTTGATCCTAAAAAAGCAGAATTAGGTAAAAAATTATGGTTTGACCCAAGATTATCGAAGTCTGGTTTTATTTCTTGTAACTCATGTCATAACTTGAGTATGGGGGGATCGGATAACCTACCCACATCAATTGGTCATAAATGGCAAGAAGGACCAATTAACTCGCCCACTGTCTTAAACTCTAGTTTAAACTTTGTTCAATTTTGGGATGGTCGTGCTAATACGCTTAAAGAGCAAGCAGGTGGGCCGATTGAGAACCCTAAAGAGATGGCATCAGATCATGATTTAGTTGTGAATGTGATTGCATCTATTCCGGGATATGTTGAAGAATTTAAAGATGTATACGGCGATGGAGAGGTTAATATTGATCGTATCACGGATGCCATTGCAGTATTTGAAGAAACATTAATTACTCCAAACTCACGTTTTGACCAATGGTTACGCGGTGATGATAATGCGATTACAGCTCAAGAGTTAGAAGGTTATGAACTCTTTAGAAATAGTGGTTGTGTAGCGTGCCACTACGGAGAAGGAATTGGAGGCTCAAGTTTCCAAAAGATGGGTTTATTAGAAGAGTATAAAACTGAAAACTTAGCGAAAGGTTTAGCGGACTTTACAGGTAAAGACAGCGATAATATGTTCTTTAAAGTTCCAACGCTTCGTAACGTTGTTTTAACATACCCGTACTTCCATGATGGGCAAGTCAATACTTTAGAAGAAGCAACACAAGTCATGGGTAAATTACAGTTAGGTAAGAAGTTTACAGATGAAGAAGTTGAAAAAATCGTTGCTTTCTACGGCACATTGACAGGCGATCAACCGCAATTAATGATGCCGATTCTTCCGCCATCAAATAATGATACACCATTACCAAAGCCATTTAGTGAAGAGTAGTGGGTTGTAATAAAATAGGTATTTAATAAAATATCTATTTATAGTTAAATATCATTGAAAAGAGAAAAGCGCCATTAAGGCGCTTTTTTATGGTGTATTTTATTAGATCTAAACGATATTTAATGGGGATTAACGGGAACATCAGGTTGCTGAATTTTTTGTTCTGCTAAATCTTTGATGCTATGACGTTGATCTTCTGAAATTAATTTGGCAGTCCATTGAATGGTATCTACGAATTTCATTTGGCGGTGCGCGCACTCTTTGAGTGGGCAAATCTCGCATGAGAAGGGTTTACAGTCATCTGTATGAATATACATTTCGTGTTTTTCACCAAATTTGTGTTCTAGAACCTTTTTCATTTTATCTAGTTCTGTATGGGCTTCTCGCATATTGAGATACCAAGGAAGCGTTAAATGTGCATCGAGATGCACATGATTTCCATATTTAATAAAACGCACTTTATGAAGATCCACCCAATATGGAGAGCGGTTTTCGTTAATAACTTCTGTAAACTCCTCGATCAGATCTTCATCGGCTTCATCCATAATGCCGGCGATTGATTCCCGAAGAATTTTAATGCCGTTATAGATGATGATTCCACCAAATAAAAGTGCGATTGCGGCATCGAGCCACTGCCAGCCTGTCAGCCAAACTAACGTTAATCCTAAAATAATGCCTACCGTAGAATAAGTGTCGGAATGTAGGTGCTGGCCGCCGGCAACAAGTGGTAAGACATTGTATTTTCGTCCACGACGAATTGCATAAAATCCAACAATATAGTTAATGATTGCAGTTAGCGCAATAAGGATTAATCCTGACCCTAAACTTGTTAGTTCGCCGCTGCTGTCAATAAGTCTTTTAACCCCTTCATAGATAATGACAACGCCGGCAACAAGGATTAAGGTTCCTTCTACACTTGCGGAGACAAACTCGATTTTTCCGTGTCCATGTGGATGGTTGTGATCTTTAGGTTTTGCTGATAGATATAAACTAAAGAGGGTAAAGGCGCCGGCAAGCATATTGGTAATACTCTCTAGCGCATCTGTTAAAATTGCAACGGATGAAGTGATGTACCATGCTGCAAATTTCATTAAGAAAAGTAAAACCGCGACTAAGAAGATAATTTTTTGAAAGTTATAGTTAGCGCGGTCATCTTTATTCATCATGGAATTTCTCCCAGTTAAAGTGACTATTCGATACGGCTATAGATGACTTGATCTACAAAGTCGCCGCAGAGATTTTTGGTGTGGCGAAGAATGCCCTCTTTTTCCATGCCAATTTTTTCCATTACACGCCCAGATGCTGGATTTTCAGAGGAAAATTTTGCCCATAAACGTTCAATTTTAAGATCTTGGAAGGCGAGTTCGAGGAGTTTTTTTGCAGCTTCTGGTGCATAGCCATTTCCCCAATATTTTTTATTAATGGCGTAAGCTAGTTCTGCGGATTTCTCACTTTCGTTAACACGAAGATCACAGGTGCCAATCATTTTGCCATTTTCTTTAAGTTCAATAGCAAAGTTGCCTAGTGGAGAAGACATGAAAAGGTTAGAAATAATCCACTCTGTTTCTTCAATAGATTGATGTGTTGGGAAGGTATGTCTCGTATTTTCAGGATCACTGGCATATTCAAAAAGGTCTTCGGCATCATCTAAGGTGATGGGGCGAAGCATTAAGCGATCTGTTTCTAAGATACGATTTTTGGCTAATTGATAAAGCATAATGAGATCCTTCTGCTAGGAAAGGAATATTGTTTATTCCAATCGGAGGTTTTTTTAGTGATTGTTTATTCTCATAAAAACTAAAAAACTATTTCTACAAGAGCCTCTCGAGGCGACCTGATATATTACCACTTTTTAAGTGGAGTGTATTTTTAGAAGTTTTATCAGTAAAAAAATCCCTTATCAATCACAGGGATCAATAAGGGATTATGTAAATTATAAGAATGATTTACTAAAAACTTATAATGATATTCGTTGTTATGGAAATTTATGCCATTTCTTGAATGATTTTATCAATATCAAATCCTAATGCTTTAGCAACACCAGCCCCATAGTTAGGATGAGCTTTGTAACAATGTGTAATATGGCGAACTTTAATATGATCTTCGCTATCACCCATGTTGCGAGCGGTATTGTCAAAAAGGCGTTGTTTTTCTTCATCATTCATGAGCATGAAGAGTTTGCCGGGTTGCTCGAAGTAGTGGTTATCATCTTCGTGGAAATCCCAGCGGCTTGCCGGCCCAATGAGATCTAATACTGGTTCATCAAGATGTTTACGATCCTCCCATTCGCCATAGCTATTCGGTTCATAAGCAATCGTACTACCTTGGTTGCCATCAACTCTCATGGCGCCATCTCTGTGGAAGCTATGAACAGGACATTTAGGTGAGTTGACAGGAATTTGATGATGGTTCACGCCTAAACGGTAACGCTGTGCATCGCCATATGAGAACAGGCGACCTTGCAGCATTCTGTCTGGTGAAAATCCGATTCCAGGAACAATATGTGCAGGGTTGAAAGCAGCTTGTTCTACGTCTTGGAAATAGTTATTAGGATTTCGGTTGAGTTCAAATGTTCCAACAGGAATTAGTGGAAAGTCTTTTTTGTACCAAACTTTTGTTAAGTCAAATGGGTTGTAAGGCATATTTTCTGCTTCTTCAAGTGTCATGACCTGTATAAACATATCCCATTTAGGAAAATTGCCATCTTCGATAGCATTATAAAGATCTCGTTGACTTGCTTCTCGGTCTTTACCGATGATTTTTTCAGCTTCTGCGTCCGTGAGGTTTTCAATGCCTTGTTGTGATACAAGATGGAATTTCACCCAAAAGCGCTCTTTTTGTTCGTTGATGAAACTAAACGTATGGCTACCAAAACCATGCATGTGGCGGAAGGATCTTGGAATGCCGCGATCACTCATCGTGATCGTTACCTGATGTAGTGCTTCCGGCAATCCTGTCCAGAAGTCCCAGTTGGTGTTAGGGCAGCGCATATTAGTGCGCGGATCGCGTTTGACGGCATGATTTAAATCAGGGAATTTAAGAGGATCGCGGAAGAAGAATACTGGCGTATTATTTCCTACTAAATCCCAGTTACCTTCTTCTGTATAGAAGCGCATTGCGAACCCGCGGATGTCACGTTCAGTATCAGCGCCACCACGTTCGCCGGCAACCGTTGAGAAGCGGACAAACATTTCAGTTTCTTTACCGATCTCTGAGAAGATTTTCGCCGCCGTATATTTTGTGATGTCATGAGTAACAGTGAATTTACCAAATGCGCCCGAACCCTTCGCGTGCATGCGACGCTCAGGAATGACTTCGCGATCAAAATGCGCAAGTTTCTCTAAGAACCAGACATCTTGTAACAGCATAGGGCCTCGGCGACCTGCGGTAAGAGAGTCTTGGTTATTTGCAACGGGTGCGCCGGCAGCAGTTGTGAAATATTTTTTATCTGTAGACATGATTATTCGCTCCTATATATGTATTATTCGTTATATAAATTTAATAATGACATAATAATGAGGAATGAGTCATTAATGAAATGAATAAAATTGATCTAGTTGATAGTGCCTGCTAAAAAGAGAGATATTTAAAAAATTTATAGAGAGTTTTTGATATAATTTAAACGCTATGAATAAATCGAATTTAATGAAACGACTACTATGGATCATGATTGCAATGTTTCTATTGCAACCTGTTTTTTCGTCTTTCAAAAATAATGATCATTCTATGCAAATAATGCCGGCAATTGAGCTGACATTGTCAGATATAAAGTCAGTTTCAGAAGAGCTTGTTATTGATCGTATCGATATCTCTTTCCCTGCTTATCCTAGTATGCAGATATCACAGGCTCATCAAGAGATGGATTGTTGTCAATCACTTGATATGAGTTCTTGCTTGAGTAGCTGCCATTATGTTCCCTTTGTAAATCGTATTGAAATTATCAATTTGAAAACAGCATCGCCTTCTGATGCTTCCGTTTATTGGCTTTCTTATCTCGCCATCTCTGAAAACCCTCCTCCACAGATCGTTATCTAAAGTTTCCAAGATCACTTTTATAATTTAGATAAAAGCTTGGAACAGACTTCATTTTAAACGTAAAAATGTTTTCCACGGGAATAGACACCATTCAAAATGCTGATCTGTTTCGTGTGGTATACCAATGAATGAAAACTCACTTTGTCAGGAAAAGTGAGTAATGAAGGAATTAACTTTATGAAACGTAATCAACAAAATAATGCTGCTCGTCGTCAGTTCTTAATTAAAGGTTCTGCTGCATTGGGCGCTTTGTCTATTTCTCCATTATTAGCACAAGGTATGATGGGTATGAATCATGGTGATATGAACATGGGCTCAATGGATCACAGTATGATGAGCGGAATGGATCACGGAATGATGGGGAGTGATATGAGCATTCCACCGATGGTTCGTGAGGGGTATCAGTTAGGTGCAAATAAGTTAACTGCACGTGATATCGAAGTGATGAAGAACGCAAATAAAAACCTAATGCCGGTAGAAGCCATTTCTTCAGGGAATGTTTTGCCAGATCTTCCTTTATTGAAAAATGAATCAGCAGTTCAAGGTGTTTTTAAGGGAACACTTAGGGTGCAAAAAGCGAAAGTGAGCTTAGCGCCGGGAACGACAACAGAATTTTGGGGCTATAACGGAATGTTGCCGGGACCACAAATTGTAGTATACGAGGGAGATAAAGTTTCCATTGAAGTAATGAATGAATTGGATGAAGAGACAACGGTACATTGGCATGGATTGTTAGTGCCGGCATCTGAAGATGGAAACCCGCAAGATCCTATTAAGCCGGGAGGGCGTCGTACTTATCAGTTTGATATTCCTAAGGATACGGCAGGAACATATTGGTATCATCCGCATGCGCATGGTTCTGTTGCAAAGCAGGTTTTCATGGGATTAGCAGGAACATTTATTGTGAAAAAACGCGATGATATCTTTGCAGATCTTCCTGAGAGACATCTTTTGATATCGGACTTAAAGTTACATGCGGACGGTAAAATTGCCGAAAACTCCTTTTTTGATTGGATGAATGGGCGAGAAGGGCAATTTACATTGATAAACGGCGCATTAAATCCAATAATCAATATTGATCAGCCTACACGTTTTCGGATTTGGAGTGCAGGATCATCGCGGTATTTAAATCTAGACTTTAGTTTTGCAGATAGTTATCTAATTGCGACAGATGGGGGCTATCTTGAAGCGCCGCAGAAATTGGATGTAATCTTACTTTCGCCGGGTGAGAGAATAGAAGTGATCGTCATTCCATCTCGTACTGGGCAGATTAAGTTCAATAATCTAAGTTATAATCGTCAGAAAATGGGGCCAGTATCGGTAACACCAACGTATAGCATGGCAACAATAGAGATGACGAAAAGCCCTCAGGATTTTCAAATGCCAACTGCAATAACGAATTTGCCAGGTTATGCGCCGGCAACAAAGTCGCATTATATTGAATATACTGAAGTGATGAACCCTAATCAGTTATTGTTTTTAGTCAATGGAAAAATGCATGATCCAAATCGAATTGATGAAGTTGTCGAAAAAGATGCTGTTGAAGAGTGGATTGTTTTTAATAATTCACATATGGATCATAACTTCCATATTCATGGAACGCAGTTTTATGTGATTGAGCGAGAGATGAGTGGCATTGTAAATCAATCAAAATTTAAAGCATTTAAAGATACGATTAATCTCAAGCCTTACGAAAGAGTAAAACTCGTGATGAAGCAAGATTTCACAGGGCTTCGTATGTATCATTGTCATATTCTAGAGCATGAAACTCTGGGAATGATGGGGCAATTAGAAACGAAGTAAAGTCTGATTCATGAGTGGATTTATAGATAGCGATCTTTTTAGGTCGCTATTTTTAAGAAGGCTTTATTGCTGTTTTAAATAAATGCCGGTACTAATTGAAAATTCGCGATGCATGATTTTGCCAAAATATGGAAGTTGCTAGTAATACTGCTTAAGGGAATTCTTGATCGTCTTCTTTTACATATATCTGATATGACAACCTAATATTGGCACATCGGCTGAAGGAAGCGTGAGATCGTTCTTGCCAACATCCCGTAAATCTATTTGATGTTCGCTTACTTTGTATAAGAGTTGTCAATGATAACTATCAGCATTCTTTTTCGGCGTATGTATAGCTACCCAATGTTGGCGTATCGGCTATGAGAAGCGCATGATGGTTCTTTTCAACATCCTGCAAGTCTATTTGATGCGTTTTTTAAGAATTTTCTAAAATAAAAACGCCTTTAAAACAGTGCGTTAAGAATAAAATAGAGTGTTGCGCAAAACTCAGTCATAAGTTTGCTTGCCAAAACGAAAAAAGAGCGTAAG
>DXHP01000039.1 GCA_019113305.1 Candidatus Ignatzschineria merdigallinarum
TGCTGTCGTTTCTGCATGATCATAAGCTGGTGCGACTTCTACGATATCCATGCCTACAATATTTAAAGGTGCCAACCCACGCAGAAGCTTTAAGGCTTTATCCGTTGAAAGACCGCCACATACTGGCGTTCTTGTTCCCGGAGCATAGGCTGGATCTAAACAATCAATATCAAAAGTCAATCGTTATGATGTCACGATTTTAGTGAATGGTTTGCCGCTAGTTCAGGTTGAGTTAAAAAAACGAGGCGTTGCGATTCGTGAAGCCTTTAATCAGGTGCATCGCTACACGAAAGAGAGCTTTAATGCTGATAACTCACTCTTTAAGTACCTGCAAATATTTGTCATTACAAATGGGACAGATACGCGTTATTTCTCTAATACCACAAAGCGAGATAAGCATAGTTTTGATTTCACGATGAATTGGGCAAAGTCTGATAATACATTGATTCGGGATCTAAAAGACTTTACGGCAACCTTCTTTCAAAAGAATACGCTTCTTAATATCCTGATTAACTATTCTGTTTTTGATGTGAGTGATACGCTTTTGATTATGCGTCCTTATCAAATTGCTGCAACTGAGCGGATTTTATGGAAAATTAAAAGTGCGCATAATGCTAAGAACTGGAGCAACCGAGAAAGTGGCGGATTTATCTGGCACACAACGGGATCAGGAAAGACGCTGACGAGCTTTAAAGCTGCACGTTTAGCAACAGAGCTTGCATTTATTGACAAGGTCTTTTTTGTGGTGGATCGTAAGGATTTAGACTATCAGACCATGAAGGAGTATCAACGATTCTCACCTGATAGTGTGAACGGTTCAAATAATACCGCAGGCTTAAAACAAAATATTGAGAAAGATGATAATAGAATTATTGTCACGACGATTCAGAAGCTGAATAACCTGATGAAGAGTGAAGAAGGCTTACCAATTTATGATAAGCAAGTTGTCTTTATTTTTGATGAGGCGCATCGTTCTCAATTTGGAGAAGCGCAAAAAAATCTTAAGAAAAAGTTTAAAAAATATTATCAATTTGGATTTACGGGGACGCCCATTTTCCCAGAAAATGCTTTAGGAGCGGAAACAACAGCGGGTGTATTTGGCAGAGAGCTGCATTCTTATGTTATTACGGATGCGATTCGTGATGAGAAAGTTTTAAAGTTCAAAGTTGATTACAATGATGTGCGCCCGCAGTTTAAAGCACTTGAGCAAGAAGTGGACGAGAAAAAGCTCACGGCAGCAGAGAACCGTAGGGCATTATTACATCCCGAGAGAATTAAAGAGATATCGCAATATATACTTAATAATTTTAGGCAAAAAACCCATCGTTTCAAAACAAATGGTAAGGGTTTTAATGCGATGTTTGCAGTGAGTAGTGTGGAGGCTGCAAAACTCTACTATGAAACTTGAAGCAAGCTACAGCAAGATGATGATCGACCATTAAAAATAGCAACTATTTTCTCGTTCGCTGCGAATGAAGAGCAAGATGCAGTAGGGGATATTCCAGATGAATCATTTGAACCGACAGCTATGGATGCAAGTGCTAAAGAGTTTTTAACAATGGCGATTGAGGATTACAATAATCATTTTAAAACTAATTACAGCGTAGAAAGTCGAGCATTTCAGAACTATTATCGAGATTTAGCCTTAAGGGTTAAGCGCCAAGAAGTTGATCTATTAATTGTTGTAGGGATGTTCTTAACGGGATTTGATGCGCCAACTTTAAATACATTATTTGTGGATAAAAATCTTCGTTACCATGGTTTATTACAGGCTTTCTCTCGTACTAATCGCATTTATGATGCCACTAAAACTTTTGGGAATATCGTAACCTTTAGGGATTTAGAGCAAGCGACGATTGATGCCATTACGCTATTCGGGGATAAAAATACTAAAAATGTCGTGTTAGAAAAGAGCTATGAAGAGTATATGGAAGGCTATACTGATGCGGTAACAGGTAGAGCTTGCAGAGGATACTTGGATGTTGTTGCTGAATTGCAAGATAGATTCCCTAGCCCTGATGACATCGTGACAGAAAAGGATAAAAAAGATTTCGCTAAACTTTTTGGAGAATATTTGAGAGTTGATAATATTCTCCAAAACTATGATGAATACGCAAGTCTTCAGGCATTGCAGGATTTAGATATTACCGATCAAGACGCTGTAGAAGCGTTTAAAGAGCTTCACTATTTAACAGATGAAGATCTTGATAAAATGCAAGGAGTTCAGACTCCAAATGAGCGAGAGATCCAAGATTATCGATCAACCTATAATGATATACGAGAGTGGTTACGACGAGAGAAAGCAGGAGAAGAAGCTGATAAGACGACTGAAAGTTGGGATGATGTTGTTTTTGAGGTAGATCTTCTTAAATCTCAAGAAATTAACCTAGACTATATTCTTGAACTCATATTTGAGCAGAACAAGAAAACGAAGAATAAGGCAGAGCTTGTTGAAGAAGTTCGCCGATTAATTCGTGCAAGTCTAGGAAATAGAGCTAAAGAAAGTTTAATTGTAGACTTTATTAATGAGACGAATATTGATGAGATCCCAGATAAGGCGAGCATCATTGATGCATTCTTCAAATTTGCACAAGCAGAGTTGAAACGTGAAGCAGAAGAACTAATCGAGTCTGAGTGTTTAAATGAAGAGGCAGCTAAGCGTTATATCACGACTTCATTAAAGCGTGAATATGCAAGTGAAAATGGTACTGAGCTTAATGAAACGCTACCAAGAATGAGCCCATTAAATCCCCAATATCTTATTAAGAAACAGAGTGTTTTTCAAAAGATTTCGGCATTTATTGAGAAGTTTAAGGGGATCGCTCGGGGGGTATAATTTAGATAGAGGTAGAAATGAATACAGTAAAAATAAAATTTGAAAATATAAAAAGTTTTAAAAAGGCTGAGATTGAGTTGCCATTAGAGAATGGGGTTTATAGTATCATTGGAGAGCCTGTAACATATTTTGTGTAAGTTGATTTGCTACAAATAATCAGTTACTGAGCCTGTAACATATTTTGTGTAAGTAGATTCGCTACAAATAATCAGTGATTCGATTATCAAAGTGAATCATAAACCAATTCATTGCCGATCGCCAATTCCTGATCGGCATTGTCCATTTTTGTGAAGCTGATTCTACTGCTAAATAGATAACTTTTTTTGCTGAATCATCGGATGAAAATATCT
>DXHP01000040.1 GCA_019113305.1 Candidatus Ignatzschineria merdigallinarum
CACATACTTTTTTTCGCTTTGAATTCTAAGTAGAGATAGATGAAACCGATAATCGTTGCGATAAGTCCGATATAATCGGTCTGTAAAATTTCTAAAAGTTGATCCATGCACGTGTCTTTATGAGGAAATAAGTAGATGTAATCTGTGTAGATGATATCGGCAAGATATCATGGAGAGAATGAGATAGTGAAGATTTTCTTTCAGAGCTGAATCATGGCTGGGAAGAACGTTTGCAGATTTCTAGTGATCTTGCGCCAGCAGTTGTTGTCGAACCTTAAGTTGAAATACTTACAACGATATGGTTTAGCGTTATTTTTGAAGTTGATGCCGACGAGGACGACTATTTGTCGTTTTTAGCAATCTCGAGCTAACCGTAACACTCATTGGATGAGGTTGAAATGCTGTAAGATGAGCGAGGTTTTCATCTAAAAAAATGCCGGCATATTTACCGGCATTTTGTGATTATCGTTGTTAAATATTCTTCACCACTTGATCGGGTTTGACGATGATTTTCCGCTCTTTATAGAGATTTCCGATTGCGCGTTTGAAAGCGGATTTGCTCACGCCAAAATGTTTATGAATAAGGTCCGGCGAGCTTTTATCACTAATGGGCATCGCACCGCCATATTCACTAATTTTGCGCATAATCGCATCTTCTAATGTTTCACGAGCTTCAACGGTATTAATCATCGGTTGTTCCGCAATATCCATCTTGCCATCTTCACGAATATGCTTCACGAAACCTAAAATCTCATCACCAATCTCAAGCTCACTGACGACATCGCTGTGATAAATTAAGCCCCAGAATTTATGATCGACGATGACTTTCACGCCAAGATCCGTCATGCTCTCAACGAGTAAGGTAACTTGATCACCTTCTTCATAATGATGCGGTTCTTGATCGAGGAATTTCTCCAGCTTCATACTTGCCGTAATGCGCTCGGATACTTCATCAATATAGGTATAAACAATGGCAAAATCGCCGGCACTTATTGTGCCAACTTCTTCACTGAAAGGTAATAGGAGATCTTTTGGTAATCCCCAATCAAAAAAGATGCCGATATCATTAATTTCGACCACTTGAAGATCGGCAAATTTGCCAACTTCGGTATAAGGTTTGTTTGGCGTTGCCACAAGATGATTGTGATTGTCGAGATAGACAAAAACATCTAACCATTTCCCCACAGCAGTTGGTTGGTTTTTAGGAATCTCTCGATGTGGCAGAAGAACATCGCCCTCTAAAATGAGACCCATCTTTGTTTTTTGGATAATCGTTAAGCGATTCATCTGCCCAATTTTGGGGTCATTTTCACTGTAATAAGACATAAGGCCTTTTAAAATCTCGTAATAATTGTTAAATCAAATCGTGTTTAGATCGACTAGAATTCATCATGCTTGTTAGCTGATATCTAGTTCATTTATAAAGGACACGAATCATGGCTCTATTATAAGCATTTAGAAAAAATAGGATACGAAAGCATGGATTATTTTTAGGGAAGATTACACAATACAATGATCGACTTTAAAGTGGCGGAGAAGAAACTTCTTTTAAAGCTAATGCATGGCTTGGGCGAACGCTTGCATGCTTACATCAATTGCATATCAGTCATTAATTTTGCAAACGTTCTAAAATCGAAGCGATTATTGGATAACCTTTTGCTTTTCTTGAATCGCATTCACTGCACAAACCGCCGATCCCCAGGCCCATTGGAAATTATAACCGCCGAGCCAACCGACGATATCGACCACTTCGCCGATAAAGTAGAGATTATCACAGAGTTTGCTCCCCATAGTTTTCTGATTGAGCTCTTTTGTATTCACACCACCGCGCGTAGCTTCCGCTGTTTTATGTCCATCTGTTCCGCTTGGAGAGATTGTCCATTCGTTAAGAAGAGTTCCAAGGGCTTCGAGGATTTTATTGGGAATTTCGGCAAAGGGTGTTGTTTGATAAGCGGCAAATGGTTTATGATTGAGCCAAAATTGAATAAAGCGTTTTGGCATTGCCGGCACAAGTTCACTGATTGCTCGCTCAAGATAATACTTTGCGGTTTTCTTGAGCTCAATGAGCGAAGTTTTGATATCTAAATCTGGAGCAAAATTGATGGTAATTGTCCCGCCGGGCACCCAATAACTCGAAATTTGTAAAATGCCGGGACCGGATAATCCTTTATGACGAAAGAGAAGATCTTCTTCAAAGATAATGCGATCTTTGGGTTTTTTGCCAGGATTTGTGGAGATCGTTACCGGCAATGAAATGCCGGCAAGTTCGGTAAATCCCTCTTGTTCCCAGAAATCAAAATGAAGCGCGACTAATGCAGGGCGCGTTGGAATGATGGAATGTCCAAATGATTTCGCAACTTGATAGCCGAAATCGGTCGCCCCAATTTTGGGAATCGCTAAACCGCCGGTGGCAATGATCAAATGGTTGCACGTGAAACCTCCGAGAGAAGATTCTACGATAAATTGCGCTTGTTCATGTTTTTTCGATATTTTCGTGACCTGACAGCCTGATTCTAACCGCACATTACCATGGCGACATTCGCTCAAAAGCATTTCGATAATATCTTTAGAAGAGGCTTTTTGCTCTCGATCACAAAAGAGTTGTCCGCGATGCTTTTCGGTATAAGGAATCCGATATTTTTCCACAAGGGAGATAAAATCCTGCGCCGTATAGTTAGATAGCGCGTAACGCACAAATTTCGGGTTTTCCGACACATAATATTTCGCGGCATCAAAGCCATCAATGTGTGTATTGGTAAAGTTACAAAATCCACCGCCGGCAATCCGAATTTTTTCGCCAAGTTTCGTGGCATGATCTAACAGTAAAACGGAAAGACCTGCTTGTCCGGCTTTTCCTGCTGCCATTAATCCCGCTGCGCCGGCACCAATAATGATGAGATCAAATTGCGTAGAAGTAATTGTCGAAGATGTTAATGTCATAACTCACTGCAAATAACGTAAATAGAGCGTGCAATTATAAGCGCTTTTATGGCAGATGCTAGCAACAATCGTTGAGATGTCAGAAATATCCTGATATAGATTCTAGTTACAAGTTCGTACCAACTGCTGGTGCGAGATTGATAAAAGTAGGCAACCATTCTCTCCAGCGGTGTATCCCCTTTTAATAGAGGCTTTGAATCCTCTTTTTAATGCTTGAAACACCGGAAGAAGTGATCTTTAGCTGTGATATCGAAACTTACTTGATCATCTCTTGTAAATACTCTGTGGAACTCATCATTCTCGCACCGAGCGCAACGGCACGTTCATAGATTGCTTTAGCGGTCGGATTATCGGGAATAATATTGGACATACAATCGGTAAGAACCACCAGTTTTTGCATCAGTTTTGGATGCGTTTGTAGCATGTCATGAATCGTACTTGCCACACAAAAATCCATGGCTTCGCCGGCAAGCACGATCTCATCAAAGCTCGCAAATCGTTTTAGTAATGTGTGATCAAAGCAGGTTGCCGGCATTTCAGGGAATTCTACGGCGGCTTTTAAAATACTGTAATGTTCGGTAAAAGGGTTCGCCCCTTTGTTGTAGAGCTCGAAATTTTTGCCGGTGATATGCGACCAATGTGATAGCGCTTGATAGAGTTCTTCCGGGATCGCCCAGCCTTTGGTACCAATTAAACAGTGTGGCGGCCAGATGGTGCATTGATAGTTAGATGCTTGTAGTGCTTCTAAATATTGTTCGGTTTGCTCAGGATAATATTGCGGAGTCCACTGTTTTGTTAGTAGATCTTCATAGGTGATAGTTGTGAAAACCATCGGCATTTCGCCTTGTTCATTGCGCCAATAACTCGGATGCGCAACATGCACAGGATAGTGAGAATCCATACTGAGGATTATTTCTGTAAAAGATTCCCCGGCATTTTCTAACAGACGAAGGAGATTTTGCAGATCTTCTTCAGCCCCTTTGACGTAGAGTTTACCGTGAGGATCACAAAAATCGTTTTGTAGGTCGATACCTAAAAGAAGTTTTTTCATGTTGAATCTATAATTTTCTCATCAATGAATGAAGGGTTTGATACACTGCTGACAATGAATTTCAGAATCATTAAGTGCCGGGCATGATCTATTTTGGGGATCTTCATGGATCTTAAATTTAATGTAGCAAAGTTTGATGTAACATGCGGCTTTGATTGCGGCAGAGAACTGAGATTCGGGATAAAAAGAGAGGATATTCGCAGACTGGGGACCTATTGTGTGCCGGCAATAAGCGTGATTTTTCAATTGAAATAACGATCATCTGAAATAACAGTGATGATAAAAGTGGGGAAATTATGGCAGGAGAAATGATCCTGATTTTGGTGGCGGTTGCCATGGTTGCAGGGTTTATTGATGCGATTGCTGGCGGCGGTGGATTGATTACATTGCCGGCACTGTTACTGTCAGGATTATCACCAGTACAAGCACTTGCGACGAATAAGTTACAATCTTCGGCGGGATCGTTTTCAGCTACATTTGCCTTTTTTCGTAAAGGGTTAATTAGCTGGAAGCATTCGAAATGGGTCTTTTTTATGTCATTGTCTGGCGGAGTGATTGGGGCATTATTAGCCACGAGATTGCCGGCAACATTCTTACAAATTGTGGTGCCGATACTGCTGTTATCGGTGGCGACTTATTTTGTTTTTTCCCCTAATCTTGATGGGCGTGAGAAGCGCGCCAAGATCTCTCGAACCCTTTTCTTATTAACATTTGTGCCGCTCATTGGTTTTTATGATGG
>DXHP01000041.1 GCA_019113305.1 Candidatus Ignatzschineria merdigallinarum
CCTCATTGAGGAAGTTCAAGCACCATTAGATGATTGGTCAAAACCCTTAAGTACCGCCTTTAGTGATAGAGAATCAGAGCTTAGCGAACTCGACTTAGAAGTCACGAAACAGTATCAAGCAGCACATGAAATGGCGCTCACAAAAGGGGCACCTATTCATCATTTTGTGATGAAAGTTGCCGGCATTCCCGTATGTAATCTGAGCTTAACACTCACAGATGATGGTGCTCGCTTTGATGATATCGGCACCGATATTCAGCAACAAGGCAAAGGTTATGCCACAACCTTAATTCAACATGCACTTCTATTTGCGAAAGAACAAGGCGCAACAATCGCCGTGCTCGAATCCTCTAACGAAGGATTATCCATCTACCAAAAACTAGGTTTTGAAACGCTCTTTGAATACGAAGCTTTTGTCTGGGAACATCAATCATGACCGATCCTATCACCAATTTAAATCGATTGATGCAACAGCTCAAACCTCATCAAACTGAGATTATCTCTTTTGAAGCCGGCGATCCAGACGAGAATCCTTGGGTTCAAGGTTCTCCGGCAATTGTGAAAGATCTACAGGTAGTGCCTTTCGATCCCAAATGGCTGCAAACTTTTGCTATTTGGGAAAATAGAATTCAGCAAGCTTTAGGTGAAAAAGCACTCTCAATTTCACATGTTGGTTCAACGGCTGTTCCAGGTTTAGCGGCAAAACCGATTATCGACATTGATCTGATTGTCAAAGATCCCAGTCATGAAGCAGATTATATTTCGGCATTAGAAGCTTTAGGATTTAAACTCACGATTCGAGAACCTTCTTGGTATCAACATCGAATGCTAAAGCATCGCACACCAGAGATTAATCTACACGTCTTTGCGCCCAATTGCCCAGAGCATCTCCGACATTTGCTCTTTCGTGATTGGCTACAAGCACATCCCGAAGATTGCGAGCAATATGCCGCCGCCAAAAATCTTGCGCTCAATGGCGCGATAACTACGGAGATTTATAATCAACAGAAATCTGCCGTTGTGAAAGCCATTTATGACAAAATTTTTACGGCATTTCAAAATATTTAAGCAATAAGCTATTGAGAAAAAAGCCCTAGAACGAATATTCTAGGACTCTTTTTTAACACCTTTAAAAATCTATAATTGAAACTAACGGCGTTTAAACACCAGCATAATGCCGGCAATAATCAAGATCATGCCAATAATTGCCATCAGTGACATCATATTGCCAAGAATTAGATAATCTAAAATCGCCGTGACAATGGGCACGAGATAGAAAAGACTCGTGATATTGACCAAGTTTCCTGTACGAATAAGGTGATAGAGCAACAGCTGAGCGATCACAGAAATCACAATTCCCAACCATAATGCCGGCACCCAAAATCCTAAAGAAAAAGTGCTATAAATCTCCTCTGTTGGCAGAAAGAGCAGACAAATCACGATCGTGATTGCATATTGTAACGGTAAAATTCGTTGCGGTTTTTGCGCAATACGCTTTTGCATTAATGTACCTACAGTAATACACAATAACGCCCCAATTGCATACCAGATTCCGAGCATACTCATTGTTGCCGGATCAATGCCTTTAAAGACAATCAAGACTAATCCCGCAAATGCCAATAACAGGCCGATAATCCGAAGTGGTGGATAATGTCTTTCAGATAAAAAGAGCGTTAAAATTGGCTGAACCCCTAATAAGGTTGCGAGAATTCCCGGCGTAACGCCATATTTCATGGCTTGAAAATAACAGATGGAATACGCACCAATTAATAGAGCACCCGTACTTAATACGTAAAATCGCGTGCCCTTTTCCGGCAACCACTCTTTCGTTCGAAATGCTAATAACAGCAACACCACAAATGCAACGCCGTAGCGCCATAGTAATAGTAAAAAGACGGAAGCGTTATCTAATCCCCAACGCGTAAAAATCGCGGCACTGCCCCAAAGTAGGACAAAAAGAATCATTGCCGAAGTCGGCGAAAAAAGTTGTTTTTTAATTTGCATAGTAAATCCTCTTGCATAATGGCAAGCTTAAAATTTCAATAATTTTGGAATTCTGAATTTGAATTACTCAGGAACTACTACGCGTACTACCACAACTTCATCCTTTCTAAATCGTTATATTCATGGTGAGAATCACCACACAGATTTTTTATCATAACAATGATTACAAAAAAATCTATTCCTTTTTTTCTTACAGCAATCTGACGCATAAAAAAGACCTTCTCCCGAATCTCGGAAGAAGGCCAATTTAGGAACAATGAGTATGAGTCATTAAGGGGAAATCACATTAACGATTGTAAGGACAATCTTGTCTTTGGTGCATCTGCTGACGAGAACCGGCATGTCGTTGAGGGTTCATTTGCTGACGATCACCAGAATGCTGTCTCATTTCACCCGCTCGTTGCCCAGTTCGATGATATTGTCCCTGACGTGATTCGTTATTATTGTGCTGATATTGTCGATGTTCCCGGCGATCATTATTGTGCATTTGACGATGTTCACCACGTTGATGATGACCACGATAATCTTGCTGATTTATCTGCTGTCGATGCTGACGATTCATTGATCGATCATTATTTTGTGAATTTTTCTGTGGGCTGAAATCACATGGCTGTCCATCTGGATTATTCACGCAAGGACGATCTTGCATCTGCCCCATTCGATCATTTCTGGTTTGTGAATCTCGTTCAACACTTGGTCCAGTAAATTGAGCGAAAGCAACGGATGAACTTAATACTAACGTCGATACTAAAATTAATTTACGCATCATTAAATCTCCTATGAGTTGATTCAGTTAAACTGCTTTTCATGCTCTTATTACACCATTAAAACCTTAACAATATCTTAAGGAAATTAAATTCAAACCATTGAATTTAAAAAATGTATTTTCGATCATTTGATCTTCAATAATTGCATAAAAAAAGAGCTCCATAGCGAACTATGGAGCCCTCATCCCTTCAGATTCACACTTGCTATATAAATCATTACAAAGAAGGATTTGGGAGACTTATAAGCGCATTACAGGCTTATCAAGTTTATTTCTTAATGATTCGATCCACATCGATATCGGTTGCTCTATGGCGATGGTGATCCACTTCACCGTAGATAATCACTGTATCTTCTGGCGCTACTTGTACACCATTCCAATCATCATGATCAATCTCAATAGTCATTTCGCCGGTTGCATCTTTAAATAGGTACTTCTCGCCACCAAGATGCTTCACAATAGAACCTTCTAAGGTGACTTTTGTATCATCTCTTGCGGTTAATGCATCTTTTACGGTGGTGATATCGCCAACTGCGCTGGGTCCTTTAAAGCCGCCCGCAGAAGTTTCTCCTGTAAATTGAGCAAATGCGATTGATGAGCCGACAAGAAGCGCTGCAACTAATGTTAATTTACGCATGTTAAAAACTCCTATGAGTTAAATAAGTTTAGGAATCGTGATTCCTATATCGAGTATTTAAACATTCCAATCTTAACGTCATCTTAAGCATCGAAATATTTAAGGGATGTATGATGTTTGAAAATTGCCCCCTTTGGGGAAAGAGACAATCTTCATTTCATAGAGGTATTACACCAAATAAATCTTAACGAAATCTTAAGCCTCTCAATAAATATTTAACTCAATGTATTTGACAGGATCTCATGATCTATTTCTGTATTGCCGGCAACCATAATGTCACTTCTAATCCCTGATATTCTGGCAAAGAACGGAATGTTAATTCTCCTTGATGCAGCTCGACAATTTTCTTCACAATGGATAATCCCAAACCACTGCCCGTCTCTTTTGTTCCTAAAATTCGGTAGAAACGTTGAGATAAACGGGAAAGGTCTTCGGCATTCACACCAGAGCCATTATCACCAATTACCAATGCAATTCGGCGACCTTCTGCTCTCACGACTATCGAAATCGTACTCGATATCGGCGAATATTTAATAGCATTTCCTAAAATATTCTTCAAAGCCACCAGCATCAAATCATGGTTTGCAATAATCGACAGATCCGTCGCTTCACGAGTAATACACATCGATTTCGCATTCAAATCCTCTTGATAAGCTTCGATCATTTCGGTAATTAAGACTTCAATCTTCACTTCACTTTTCGGCAATTCGTCCGCAGAATCCATCGACATCGGATCTAATCTAGCGAGAATTAAGAGATGCTCAATCAAATGCGTCGCTCTTCGCACATCATGCTGCAATGGTGCTAAAGCATTAGTTAATTCCGGCGCTTGTCGTTGCAATAATTGTAACTTCATCTGAATTGCACTTAATGGTGTTCGCAGCTCATGCGATGCATCTGCCGTAAATTGTCGCTCATGTTTCCGCGCGACTTCTAAATTTGTCAGTAGCATATTGAGAGATTCTTCAATCGCAACAATCTCTTTGCTATGAGCATTCACAGAAATCGGCGTTAAACGTTTCGGCGACAGCTTAGCTAACTGCTTGGAAATAATCGTTAAAGGTTTTAATCCAAAAAATACTAACAAGGCATTAAGCACTATTGAAACTAACAATACCAACAATCCGGCAGAAATGAGCTCTTCAATCAAGTCTTCCAAAAATTCATGACGCATCTCAACCGCGTGTCCAACCTGAATTTCATAAGCTGAATGTTTACGTTGTAAAACAAATACACGCCATGGATCCCCATTAATCCGAACATCAGCAAAACCTTTGCCACCACGAAATCGTTGCACGAACGGCACATTAGGCGCTCGGCTACTTTTCGCAATCACACGCCCTTGGCTAATCACTTGGAAATAAAAATGGTCTTCATCAAGATCTACCCGCCCATATCCTCGGCGTAACCAATCACGATTAGGTTCAGAACCACGATCAACGAATTGCGATAATACTTGGGCGGAACGCACTAATGCTTCATCTAAAACATCTTTTGTCTGATTCCAGCTTACCATTGTGGTGATCGCAAAACTGATCCCCCACAGAATCAAGGTTGAAGTAATAATGCCAACAATGAGCGTGCCACGAAGCGAATAAGTTCGTTTTTGGGCAAAGAATTCTCGAATTTTTGGTTTCAATGGCATCTCCTAAATCACAATCTCTGCTTATTGAATCAATGTATAACCTAATCCTCGGCGAGTGCGAATAAACGTATTACCAAGCTTCTTACGAAGATGATGAATATGCACTTCTACCGCATTACTCTCCACTTCATTGCCCCACGCATAGAGCTTATCTTCTAACTCTTCACGCGTAAATGTTCGTGAGGGATGCTGCATTAATGTATGTAATACCGCATACTCTTTCGCCGTTAAAGCAACCGTCACTTCCTCTTTTTGCACAATCTTCGTTGCCGGATCTAAGGTTACATCTCCATGTGTAAAGATTGCAGAAGTTTGTTGGCTTGTACGGCGGGAAATCGCACGTATTCTTGCGGATAACTCTTCCAAATCAAATGGCTTTACAAGATAATCATCCGCACCTAGATCTAATCCTTCAATACGATCTGCAATGCTATCTCGCGCGGTAATCATAATAATGGGTAATGATTTTTTCTGTCCTCGAAAGAGTTTCAAAATCATATCACCGGACAATCCCGGCAATCCCCGATCTAACAGAAGACAATCATAAGTATCCACCATCACATTTTTTGCATCAGCGCCATTACTAAGCCAATCTACAATATATCCATCAAGCTCCAACCATTTCTGGATTGTTTCACCGAGCGACAAATCATCTTCTATTAATAATATTTTCATGCGTTAACCCTAATCCTTTTTTCTTAAGAAAGTCTTAACAAGCAAGTCGTATTCTCACTCAAAAGTGCGTGATATAACTATCATAAGGGAAATTTAAAATCATCACCGGAATCTTCATCAATTGAATGGATGATCAACCAATAAGTTTTCAATATTTTTCAAAGCGCACTCGCGGTTGGGAAGAATGCTGGCATGAGATTTATAAAATCCTACAAACAGTCTCCCCAGCGATGCATCACCTTTTAAAAGAACTTTTAATTCAGACAATCAATGAGATCTTTTAAAACTAATAGCACGATATATATCACTATGAAACGCATGCTAAAAATGATGGTGCGGTTTTAAGCGCGATTCTTGAACGGAATAAAACAAAAAAGAACCAAAGTCACAGCAAGCGCCGAACCGATCATCGCGTATTGAAATCCGGTTGTCCAGGCTTCTTGAATCCAGATTGGTGATACAAACGAATCCCACGCATTTTGGGTAATAATATTCTCCAACAATAGTGGATCCTCAATATCATGATCATCGAGGATCTCACTCAATGATAAAATGGCACCTTTTGTCATGATCGCCCCTAATAACGCGATACTAATCGTCATACCAGTTTGTCTAAAAGCATTCATTAATCCAGAGATAATCCCCAGATGCGATTTTGGGGCATCTTGCAATAACAGTAAACTAATCGCCGGAATCGAAATACCCATCCCAATGCCAAAAATGGTGAGATAAAGAGCGATCAGCACATAAGCCGTTTCCCGTTCGACAAACGCTAATAACAGTGAGGCAATCGCTAATAAAATAAGTGCGATTAACAATAGTGTTTTAGCAGAAAAACACCGAGAATAAATACCATAAGTCATACAGCAAATCCCCATTGCTAAAAACTCCGGTGTCATCCGTAAACCCGTTTCAATCGCGCTATAACCTTGCGCATTTTGGAAGAAAATAGAGAGAAAAAAGATATTACTATAAGTGGTAAATCCCACCACAAAAGAGACCAAATTATAACGAGAAAACTGCCAATCTTTAAATAATGCTATGGGAATTAGCGGCATTGCATGATGGGATTGTTGCCAGAGAAAAATCACAAACAGACCGAAAATGCCGGTAAATAACAGGAAACTCTGCAATGACCAAGCAGTTTCTGAGAGATTAATCAAACCATAAGTCAGCCCCGCTAAAATCAGAATCGCGAATAATTGCCCAATTGGATCTAATGGGCGTTTTCGATTAAGATCATCTTCACGCTTAATGCCATATAAACCGAGCCCCACCACTAAAAAACCAATGGGAATATTAATCGAGAAGATAGAAGTCCAGCCCCAAATACTCACTAATAATCCGCCGGCAATCGGTCCTAAAATCAAGGCTATCGCGGTTGTTGCCGACCAAATTCCCACCATTCGATTGCGAACTCTCAAATCGCTAAAAGTCATTAGAATAATCGACATCGCACAAGGAATCACCGCCGCGCCGCCCATTCCTTGAATCGCTCGCCCGATAATCAATAATGTTGTATTCTCAGATATTGCACAGATCAAAGAGCCAATCGTAAAAAGAATAATGCCAAAAATCCACAGCAAACGCCGACCATAACGATCACTCAAAATGCCAGCAGAGAGAATTAACGCGGACAACGTTAAAGCGTAAGCATCAATAATCCATTGCAGATCTGCCATGGATGCTTGCAAATCTTGCTGAATCACCGGCAATGCCACATTCACAATACTGATATCGAGCGTTACCATAAACGATCCTAACGAGATCGCAATCATACTCATCCACGCTTTCTTTGTCATAACGATAATAAATCTCAAATAAGAAAAACTCATTATAAATACCGACCGATGGTCGGTCAATAATTTTTCTGACCAAAGTCGTGATACATCGCATGCATATCTTCCCGCATATCCTTAAAATTACACTTAGAAAGATGATCACTCATTGCTTGTAGAAGAGTGATAACAATCTATCCACTTTCTCTCCTGCAGCTCTTCTCCTTTCAAAAAGCGCATACTAATTCTTCTTCAAGAGCATTCCCATCACCACAGACAGGCACGCGATTGCTGAAAGTATGCAAAAATTCTCTCCAGCCACGAATCAGCTCAAAAAAAGGATTTTAGCTCGATAATTTAAAGCTAACTCCCCTATAATGAGCATTTCAATCACGCTCATTATTACGCTTATTTATGACAAAAACTGCTTCCAAAATGCCTAGCGCACTACATCTTGAAAAAAGACAATCGCTCTTAGATATTGCGCTTCGCTGCTTTATTCAAAATGGATTAAATCAAACCAGCGTGAACGATATTATTCATAATGCCGGCATTGCAAAAGGGACTTTTTATCATTATTTCCCTTCTAAAGAAGCGCTGATACTTGAGCTTCGAGCAGAATATATGCAAAGCTTTTTTCAAGTGATTGAAGCCGAAATGGCGCAAATGCCGGAAGCTGCTTGGGATCAAAAACTGCATGCGTGGTTTACAGGAGCTGCAAAACACTTTGCCGCGCATCGAGAGATGCATAATGCGCTATTTCACCAACATCATCACATTGAAGATACGCAAGATCGAGAAAAAATTATTAATTATTTAGCAATATTCCTAACACAAGGAATAAATGCAAAAGCTTGGGATATAGAATCGCCAGATCTGGTTGCAAAACTAATGTATCACGGCATGCACATCACACTTGATGAATCAGAGGAGCAAGATATTGCAGCGCTCAAACGAGAATCCGATAAGCTTTATCGTCACTTCCAAAGGATGTTACAACCATAATTTCTAACATAAAAAATGCTTTTACCTATATCATTAGTAAAAGCACTTCTCTATATTTCTATAATCTTAATATCATCAAGTAACTTTCAAAATATGGAAAGTTATTTAACGCATTAACTTTTCTACTGCGGAAATCAGTAAAGTAATATCATTGCCGCATAATGCCGGCTTTAATACTTCTAATTGATCTGCCGGCAAATCATAGATCTTCAATGCTAATAATGTCTTGATGATCGCTTTTGAAAATCGAGGCCGGATCATAGATGCTGGCGATCCACCAACAATCGTATAAGGTTCTACATCTTTTGTGACTACTGATCCGGCTGCAATAATCGCGCCTTCACCAATGGTCACACCCGGCATAATCATTGCGCGCATCCCAATCCAAGCTCCATCCTGAATGATGGTATCTCCTTTCGATTGATAAGAATCCGCCACCATTTCCAGAAAAGGATAGAGCGAAAACCAATCGGCACGATGGTTATGGTTCCCCCCCATTAAGATCACAGCTTCTGCACCAATACAGACATAATCCCCGATATAGAGCTGGTCGATCTTCCACGGTATCTCCCAATGTTGACTCTCTTCATCCCCACATAAATAACGAACAACCGATGTTTCAAAACCATCATCCCAACAATCACTATAATAACTATGTGTTCCCTTTACGATAATATTCGGATTTGTCACCGTTTCGTGCAGGCGTTCCACTCTCGACCAATGTTTTTTCATAGTCTAACTCCAAGTAAGTTACTTAATTTACATGGAATGCTCTCATTCTCGATGCGCCGCACTCCAAGCGCATCAAGATCTAGAGATTCTTGGCTTCTTCAATCGTGGATTATTCTCAATAGTTAAACACATTGTTATTTACTCTTAGACAGCTACAATAGTCTGAATTCGGATTCAATATCTACATTTATACAGAACTGATGACTGCACAATAGCAACATTCATTGCAATGAATCAATGAATCAATGAATCAATGAATAATCCCATGACTACTGACTTTTTAAATTTCCAACTAATTAATTTCATAATATATGGCACCCACTTCTAATAGATCTGTGATCGAACGTATTTTTCACGCATGTACTTTTGAATTTTTCGCCATCGTTTTCACGATGTTGATCGGCATTTTTTTACTCAATAAACCCGTCGAATCAATGGGCATTGTTTCAGTATTAATCTCCGTTACGGCATTACTACTCAACATTCTCTTTAACTGGATTTTTGATAAACTCTTTCCATTTATCAATGGTGATCGTCCAATCAAAATCCGCATATTACATGCCGTGGGTTTTGAATCCACTCTCATTCTCTTCACAGTACCAATGCTCGCTTTCTTCCTGAAAGTATCATTATTAGAAGCGTTAATGATTGAAGCCGGATTGCTCGTTTTCTTCCTCTTTTACACTTATCTTTATAACTGGAGTTATGATCAAATTCGTAAAAAAGTTGTCACGCATTATCGAGCTAAAAGAAGCAAGTAGATGTTTACGCTAACAGCCTGTACCGCGATAACTCCAACTCACCACTTTGCTTTCGACAATTTCAAATGTGGTACTGCAATGAAGATCCCGTACATAACCTGGTGATCCCCCATAAGCACGAGTATATGCCCGATCATTGACCACCACCGTTTCATAAGAAACCGGCGTTGGCGGCACAACATATTGCCCTGATCTTTCAAACTTTAGAAAACGAGAACCATCCACCTCATAACTACTTTGCGGCGCACCAAACTCACGTACTAGCTCTTTTTCTGTGGCACCAACCCAGCTATCTAATGTTTCCTGATAAGTCGTACAAGCAGCCAAAGCCAGTAACAATAAACTATAAGCTAATTTTTTCATGATCTTTTTCATGGTGTTATACCCAATATGAGATAAATAATCTAATCGTAACGCTTCTCATCCATAAAGTTAATCTATTTTTGATACTTTACGATCTAAATTTAGTTTCATCAATGATGATTGACGATTCGATACGCAGCACCTTTCAGATATTAATAGATAGGCAAGATTCACCAAAATGAAAAGCACTTAGATACTCTATATCTAAGTGCTTTTTTATACTCTATTTCTGTTTCATGGTTTAAGACATAGTTTCATCGTTTTAGATGTCGTTTCACGCAATGTGAGATCCGACACAATCACTTAAACATCCAAATTCCCAACCATCTGCGCATTCTGCTCAATGAATTCTCGTCTTGGCTCTACTTCATCGCCCATGAGCATGGTGAAGACTTCATCCGCTTTTACGGCATCTTCCACTTTAACTTGAAGTAATCGACGAGTATCAGGATCCATCGTTGTTTCCCAAAGCTGTTCGGCATTCATCTCCCCGAGACCTTTATAACGAGAGACTTGTTGTCCGCGTTTTGCTTCGTCAATGAGCCAATCCATACCTTCTTTGAAACCTGTAATCGCTAATGTACGTTCACCACGCTGCACGAATGCACCTTCTTGAATTAATGCGTGAAGTTCCGCTGCTAATACTGCAATTTCTTGATATTCATTGGAGTTCACAAAACGACCATCAATGATATAGCGATCTTCAATATTATAACGCTCACCCGTAATCACAATTTGTTGTGATCCCTGATCTGCTACAACTTTATAGTTTACAGAACCTTCAGAGATATCATGCTGTAATTGAGCTTCTAATGTCGCGGCCCAATCAGTAGCTTCATTACTTGCTAGTAACGCATCTGTTAATGCCGGCAATTCTAAGAAATGATAAAGCACTTCTTCAGGAATACGATGATTAATACGCGCAATAATATGCTCGACTTTCATCAACTGTTTCGCCAATCTTTCCATCACAATAGAAGAGAGCGCTGGCGCATCGCTACTTGGATGCATTGAGCCATTTTCGAGTGCTGTATTTAAGAAATAAAGTGCTAACTCATTATCATCTTTAATATAGGTTTCTTGACGACCACGTTTCACTTTATAAAGTGGCGGCTGTGCAATAAAGAT
>DXHP01000042.1 GCA_019113305.1 Candidatus Ignatzschineria merdigallinarum
CACAAACCGCAGCAGAAAGACAGCTCGAACGATTGAAGCGAAATCGGGCAAGTGTTGCGGTTAATTTGGCGAGGGGAAATGCTCGATTAAGCTCAGAATCCCCGCTTAAATTAGTCGGTTTTAAAAGTGAAGTAGATTCTGAGCAGTGGATTGTCTCAACAATAACGCATAAAATGGATTCATCAACAGGCTTTGTATCGCAATTGCAGGCTGAAGTCGCTCCGGAAGAGTGATAACCTGATTGTAACTCATAATCTATACAACTCACTGTTAAAAGTATTAAGGGTGCATATGCATATAAGCTGGCAATTTAAAAGTGACATCAAAAATGAACTTAAAAGCTCATTAACTTCTCAATTAAAGACGCTTGGATTAGAAGTCAATGAGCAAGATATTCTTGAGAATCTTGTGCTTCAATATAATCACTACAAAATGAAAATGGTGACAAGAAAACGCCGTAACGTTCTCTTTGCGAAGGAGTTTGACGCTTCAAAACTAAATGATAATCAAAAGGCCGGGCTTAAAAATCTAGTTCAATCCATCAAGAACGGCGATAGCTTAAGGCCCTACATGTCCCGATCTGTTTTAAAAAAAAGAATCGACAATCATCTTTTTCAGTGGAATATACAACACTTTCATTTAAATGATCGTCTGTGTGAGGATGGTTTTGTCGAGAGATCAGGACCGCTGGCGCATGTACTATTTGATGATAATAATGCGTACTTTTTGGGGGTGTGGCCACATGGGGAGTGGGATAATCCAATGTTAATACAAATCATCTATGATAATTGGCCTGAAAAAACCACTCAACTCGGTGATGCGAAGGGAGAGAAGCCTTTGAGCGAGCAGGAGATAAAAAAACTGAGGAAGCTTAGAATCAATATACTTGAAACTTCTATTAATGGCTCTTTCATACATACAGGTGGAGCGGGAATAAATGCCGATGGCACCTCCATTTTGGCTCAGGGATATACAATGCATCTTATTCATAACCTAATCCCTTTAATTGAAAAAAATGCAGAGACAGTCGCTCGATCAGATATCGAAGAATGGCTAAATAAATACCACGAAAAGATCAATCCTCCCCCTAAGGGCGTTAAAGTTTTTCTAACTTACTATTTTGAGCCTATTTTTGAGGGGCATCCCTTACAAATTAACTTTCATTACTCCTGGCAATTCGATAACGTTGATTCACATGACGAAGCCCCCAAATAGGGGCTTTTTTATTGCGATATTTATCTTAAAACCGGTGCATACCATTTATCACCTTCGTAGAACTCACCATTCTTTTTAAAATAATTAAACTTGGCCGAGTTATTGCCTTCTAAGTGATATGGAACTTCCCAAAATACTACTACTTCACTCACTTCAGGTCTAACATCTAAAGCACTTACAATTCTCGCTGAATTTATTTCTAACATTTTTCTAGTCATTTCAGGAGGATTACTCACATCCCACGTTAAATAAATTAATACGATTTTATCACCTGGTTTCGCAGATGAGCCCAAATTATGATTTATTCTAATATCGTTAATTATTACACCAAATGTTTTGTCTTCAGCTCGATCTTCTATCAATGCAACAATCGGATCTCTATCATCGACAATAGTAGCGACCTCCGGTACAACAGCATCCTCTTGCATCTCTTCTTCAGTAACCATCCCGATAATCGCTAATATAACAACTAAAGCGATTACAACAATGGTTGTTTTATGTTTTTTCATATTTAACTCCTTTTTCTACGGCACATCTCTTCCATGCCAAACAACACGACCAATACACTCGAAATCGGATGGTAAATTATTTGTATCAATACTGAAGCTCTCGTAAGCATCATTTGCGCTTATCACTTTAATAATTCCACCCACTAACTTTTGAATTCTCTTTACTAGCAGATCGCCATCAATTCTCACGACATAGATTCCATTGTTGAGCTCTTTATCTGCTGTATTAATTAATATGATGTCACCATTATCGATCTCACCTTCCATCGAATCGCCGGCAACACTGATTACTACTAGATCTTTTGCGCTTGCACAAAGCTCGTTATCGATCCAATATTTTCTAAATGCCAAGTGATGCATGATGTTTTCATTACTGATCGCAGCACCATGACCGGCAGCCGCTCTTACGTTATAGCGCGGTATAAATACAAACTGATCTGGATCAACTGGATTGCCGGCAGGATCTTCGATCTTCTTTCCATCCACAATTATTGCGGCATTATCGTTAGAAAAAAAAGCATCAACACTTAAATTGTAGGCATTAATAATCTTTTGTGTGTCCCAAGCATTCGGAACACGTTCACTTTTAATATCTTCCCAACCTTGTAGCGTTGAAGTTGGTATACCGATTAACTGTGCTGCGTTTTGTCTACTCAGATTCAGTTTTTTTCTAACCGCTAAAAGTTTATGTTTAAAATTCTTTCTAAATTCCTCAGCCTTATAGGCTTCTTGCTCATTATGCATCGCCTTTCCTTTCTTTCTAGTTACATTCAAAAACCTAATATCATTCAATAAAACATAATTGCGTTTAAATAAACTTGACTATCGCCCATTTTGAATTAATATAACGGTTATGCGTTAACTCAATTTAAGTTAAATAAAGATGATTTAACCTAAAGTAACCTAAATTGTGTTAACCCTATTATATCTTTTTAGCATTTATGCGCTAATTTAAATCAAGAATGGAGCGAGTAAAAATGCAGTATCAGAAGCAAGATAAGACGCATAAACACATTTCGATTCGCTTTGAGTTACCTGATTATGAAAAATTCAAGGCATGGGCAGAAGCTGAAGGGAGACCGATGGCAGCACAAGCAAGAACTTTAATCTTAAAGGGACTCGAAGAATATAGTGAGCGATCGCAGAAACAGGCTTAACTGCCCTGAATGTGAGCAACGAGCAAGAATGTTATATACACGCCGGATCTCACCAAAAGCACGAGAGAAAGCGTATCTCTGTCAACACTGCGATACAGTTTTTAAGTCAGTAGAAGAGATCGTACAAATAGCTAAATTCAAGCCTGCATAGCATTCAATCAGCAACAATCAATAAAAATGCAACTTCGGTTGCAGGGATTTTTTTAACTTAAAAAAGGTGAAATATGAAATATAGAGCGGTATTAGGCACGAAAGACTCTGCCATAAAACAAGCATACGAAAATATATTATCTCATCACGTGAAAGATGAGTTCATAAATTTTTTAGGCGGTCGCGAAAACGCATATTCAATAGTGAATTTTAAGGGTGAAGATGATGAGTATTTTTTCGGAATCGGCCGAATTCAACGTAATGACGAATATGAATACCTCTTTTTTTGGAGCGAAGGCTTTGAACCCAAAGATGAGCTGTTCAATGAATTTTCAAAAGAAATCTCTACAGAAGAGTTCTTAAAAATATGTGAAGAAGAAAATATCGAAATGGAGTAAACGCAATGACAACAAACGCATTAACAAGACCGAGAATCACAGAAGAGCTAATCATCAATATATTGCAAGCAGATAGCTACATCATGCGTCAATTA
>DXHP01000043.1 GCA_019113305.1 Candidatus Ignatzschineria merdigallinarum
AGTATCGGGGATAAATTGTTGCCAATCATCATTTTTGCAACGTCATTTTAGACAAGATTGAGTTGAAAGAATGTTGGTCATTGTAATTCAAGAGGTTCGATTACAACTCACTATTGTCACGAGATTGATAACAGTCTGCAAACATTCTCTCCAGCCCCAAATCAGCTAGGAAATAAAAGGCTAATCTATCTTTATCAGCCGTAAGTGACTCTTTATATGAGATCGCTATTTCATCAAATTTTGATATAAAAAAAGCCTCGGTAGAGTGAGGCGTTCTACCGAGGACCAAAGGACCCAATTAAAGATCAGTGATTAATAATTAGTATTGTTCAAATATTAAGAGTTTTTCTTTTCCATGAATTCAGGATGGTTCACTTGACGATATTGCTGAATTGCTTCTGCGATACCTTCTCCGCCCACTTGTGAACGAACATATTGTGCGCTGAATACTGCTTGCTCAGCTTTCGCTTCAGCAGAGTTATCCATGAGCGATACGACCATCGTGACGATGAATGCAATTGGAATAGAGAAGAGTGCAGGGTTATTGTATGGGAGGATACCTTCTCCATTACCTAACACGTTACCCCAAACTTCAGGACCTAAGACGATCATAATAACTGCTGATGCTAAACCTGCCGCTCCACCTGCAACTGCGCCGCGCGTTGAAAGCTTTTTCCAGTACATTGAGAGGAAAAGAAGTGGGAAGTTTGCAGAAGCACCGATAGAGAATGCAAGTCCTACGACGAATGCCACGTTTTGGTTCTCAAACATGATTCCCAAAAGAATCGCGATAATACCGAGTGCAATCGTGGTATATCTTGAAATTTTGAGTTCTGTTTTCATGACTGGTTTCCCTTTCATGATCACGTTTGCGTAGATATCATGGCTGATTGCTGAAGCTCCTGAAAGGGTTAACCCTGCAACAACCGCAACTAAGGTTGCGAAGGTTACTGCTGACATGAATCCGAGGAATAAGTTACCACCCACAGCGTGCGCTAGATGAATCGCTGCCATGTTGTTACCACCGATTAAAGCATTCCCGCTCATATACTCTGGAACACCCATAACATAGACGATTGCACCAAATCCAATGATGAACATTAAGAGATAGAAATAACCGATAAATGTTGTTGCATAAAGAACAGATTTTCTTGCCTCTTTCGCATCTTTTACGGTGAAGAAACGCATTAAGATATGGGGAAGACCAGCAGTACCAAACATTAAACCAACACCTAATGAGATGGCATCGATTGGGTTCGGGAACTGAAGACCTGGTTTCATGATCGCAAGACCTTTTGGGCTCTTTTCAACCGCATTTGCGAAAAGTGTACCCAAATCAAAACCTGACCATACGAGCACAACGACAGACATTAATGTTGCCCCGAAAAGGATCAGAACAGCTTTAATCATCTGTACCCAGGTGGTTGCTAACATTCCGCCGAAGAGAACGTACATGACCATCAGAACCCCAACGATCATTACCGCGATGCCGTAATTAAGACCGAAGAGAAGTTCGATAAGCTTACCCGCTCCAACCATCTGTGCGATGAGATAGAGAAGGACAATGGCCATTGTTGAGAATGCCGCTAAGATACGAATTGGTGTTTGTTTCAAACGATATGCCGTGACATCTGCGAAGGTAAAGCGACCTAAGTTTCTAAAACGCTCTGCCATGAGGAAGAGAATAACCGGCCAACCAATGAAAAATCCGAATGAGTAGATTAATCCATCATAACCAGAGGTAAATACCATTGCCGAGATACCAAGGAATGATGCAGATGAGAGATAATCCCCTGCAATCGCAAGTCCATTTTGGAAGCCTGATAATCCCCCACCGGCTGTATAGAAGTCCGACGCTGATTTTGTTTTGTTTGCTGCCCAGAATGTAATATAGAGCGTGGCAATGACGAAAACAAAGAACATGATGATCGCTGTCCAATTCTTTTCACCTTGTGCATGCTGTGCAAAAGCACTGGTCATGAAGGGCAATAAAAGGATAGATGCGGCAGTAAAGTGTTTATTTAAGCGTTTCATTAGCCGTCTCCTTCACTAAATTTTCTGTCATTGGGTCATAAACCTTATTTGTACGGTTAATGTAATAGCCCGTTAAAATAGTGGTCCAGATGATCAAGAAGAAACCCGCCGGAATTCCCCATGTAGTCACAGAATCTTTAGAGATTGGTGTTCCTACAAGATCCGGTGCAAATGCAACGGCGAGCATTAGGATGATGTAAAATCCTAAAGTGAGCGCAAGTAGCGTTAAACTGAACGTTTGCTTCTTTTTGACAACTTCATAAAATTTCGGATTGTTACCAATCGCTTCGATCATTTCATCGTATTCGCGATTGTAATTCTCCTGATTGGAATTGGACATAATATCCTCCTCAATTACTTAGATAATAGACATGGTGCTTTAAAATTTTTTGATAGCATCGATTTTGTCGATTAACCAAAATCACGAATAGCCACCGATAGGCAGGCTATTTTGCTAGGGTTTGTTATATTTTCTTTGAGAACTTGGTGAATAGTTTTATTAGGATAAATTTAAATTCTTGATGGTTTTATAAATTTTTATTAAGAATAATTAAAATTTATTATATTAAATCTATTTTGTATATAAATATCTATTACAATTCTGTGAAAGTCTTTGTTCTGAAACCTCTTTTATGATCATTTGTAATGATAACCATGATGAATATCTCCCTCTGCTGACCACTGTATGGATTATTTTTCTTTAAAACAATGTATCAAGCGCCCATTTGTTCTCCTTATAGGTCAGTTTTAAGCTAACATAGCTTTTTTTTTATAGCAAATTAGAAATGAAAAACGGGCATTAAGATCCTCGGTAAACAGAGGTCTTAATGCCCGTTATGAACTATAACTAGCTGTATTTGCGATTGTTAAGGTTTTTTAATAATTAAATAACTCTAGAAAATCTATTATCATTTTTTCTTAAATATGCATCAAAAACCATTCCAATATTACGAATGAGTAATCGCCCTGAATCTTGGACATAATATTTATCGTTTTTAATAACAATTAATCCGTCATCTTGCATTGCATCTAGTGCAGGGAGATCGGCTTTGAAGTATTCACGAGCGTCAATACCTAAATCGGCACTGACTTTATCTAGATCCAGTTTTAAGTTGCACATAATTTCGGTAATGACATGGCGACGAAGAAGATCATCTTGTGTGAGTTTTACGCCGCGCATAATCGGTAAATGGCCAGTATCAATCATGGATTCATAGTCCGGCATGATCTTTGCATTTTGTGCATAGATATCGCCAATTTGAGAAATCGAAGAGATCCCCATACCGATCAGATCACAATCTGAATGTGTGCTGTAGCCTTGGAAGTTACGATAGAGTAAGCCCTCTTTCTGGGCAATAGCTAATTGGTCAGTTGGTTTTGCAAAGTGGTCCATGCCGATATAAACATAGCCAGCTTCAGTTAAGCGCTCAATCACGAGTTTAAGAATGAGAAGCTTTTCTTGCGGTGACGGCATATCCTCAGGATTCATCTGTTTCTGAGTCTTAAAGAGATGCGGCATGTGCGCGTAGTTAAAGACAGAGAGACGATCAGGAGATAACTCAATCACTTCTTCTAAAGTGCGAGCAAAACTTTCGACGGTTTGGAATGGTAAACCGTAAATTAAGTCGAGTGAAATGGAGTTAAAGCCACTTTCTCTTGCCGCAGTAAGCGTTTCGATGGTGATCTCTTTGGGTTGAATACGGTTGACAGCTACTTGAACTTTGTCGTCAAAGTCTTGGACGCCCATACTTAAACGATTAAAACCGATTGAACGCAGGAAGCGAACCGTGTCGGCATTGGCTTCACGAGGATCCACTTCGATGGATATCTCTGCTTCATCATCTGGAAGAAGATTAAATTCTTCACGTGTTTTATCCATTAATGCGCGCATTTCATCGTGCGATAAGAAGGTGGGTGTGCCACCGCCCCAATGAAGCTGTTTTACCGGTGCTTTGTTATTAAAGAGCGCCCCTTGCATCTCAATCTCTTTGAATAAGCGATCAAGATAAGGTTGTGAACGCTTACGATTATTCGTAATAATTTTGTTACAACCACAGTAAAAACAGATCGTGGCACAAAACGGGATATGGAAATAGAGAGAGAGAGGATTCTTTCTAGCATTCGAGGCCTGTGCTGCCTCTATATACTCTTTTTCGCCAAACTCCTCAGTAAACTGGACTGCGGTTGGGTAGGAAGTATAGCGAGGACCTGCTTTATCGTATTTTGCGATGAGGGCTTCATTAAATATTTTATTGGTCATATTATTGATACTCTAATGATCAGCTTCTGCTCGAAGACGTTTATGAGCGAATGTCCGCTCAACAAAGACTTTGGAAAGAAATCCATTTTCTGCGAGCTCTATTATATCTTAAACAGGGAGATTGTGGCGCTTTTCTCTTGATTTCTTGAGCTAAGTTTTTAAATTAGCGTTATACTTTATTTAAATAAGCTTTTCGAGTTTCAATGTGAATTTTCCATAGCAAAAGAGGAGTAATCATTAATGCGTCGTACTAAAATTGTAGCTACATTAGGTCCTGCAACAGATAAGCCAGGAGTGCTTGAGGGCATTATTAAAGCCGGCGTGAATATTGTGCGCCTCAATTTTTCCCATGGGGAGCATGCGGAGCATATCGCTAGAGCGGAAGCTGTTCGTGAAGTCGCGGATAAGCTGGGAATTCGTGTCGGAATTTTATCAGATCTTCAAGGTCCCAAAATTCGTATCGAAAACTTTGTCGATGGACGTGTAGAGTTGGAAGAAGGCCAGACCTTTATTTTAGATTCTAAATTAGATGAAGATGCCGGTAATCAAGAGCGTGTTGGAATTGCTTATAAAGAGTTAGTGAATGATGTAAAAATCGGCGATACCTTATTGTTAGATGATGGCAATATTATCGTGGATGTGACTGGGGTGACTGAAAATGAGATTCAGACAAAAGTCGTGGTAGCAGGTCCTTTATCAAACCGAAAAGGGGTGAATTTAAAAGGGGGCGGTTTATCTGCCGCGGCATTAACAGAGAAAGATAAAGAAGACTTAATTTGTGCCGCAGGCTTTAATACGGACTTTATTGCAGTATCGTTTCCCAAAACAGCTGCAGATATTATCGAAGCGCGTGAATTATTAGTCGCCGCAGGTTCTAAAGCAGGGATTGTAGCGAAGATTGAGCGTACAGAAGCGCTTGAAAACATTGATGAGATCATTGAAGCGTCAGATGCCATCATGATTGCACGTGGAGATTTAGGTGTTGAAATTGGAGATGCGAAGCTCGTGGGCGTACAAAAACGCTTTATCCATCGCGCACGTCAATTAGATAAAGCGGTGATTACTGCAACGCAGATGATGGAGTCGATGATTGAACATCAATCGCCAACTCGTGCGGAAGTGATGGACGTTGCGAACTCTGTATTAGATGGCACAGATTCGGTGATGTTATCTGCAGAAACCGCAGTTGGTAAATATCCGATTAAAACCGTTCAATCGATGGCAGAAATCTGTATTGGTGCCGAGAGTGAAGTGGATCGTACATTAGGATCACAGGGTGGATATTCGCTTCGCGAAGAGCCTTTTAAATTTGAGCGTACGGATGAAGCGATTGCGATGTCATCGATTGTGCTTGCGAATCACTTTGATATTAAAGCGGTTGCATGTTTAACAGAGACTGGAACAACAGCGCTTCTGATGAGTCGCGTTTCAACAGGTTTACCTATTTATGGGATTACACGTAACCAAGATACTTGTGGACGTTTAACCATTTGTCGTGGGGTAAAACCAATTTTCTATGATTTTAAACCATCACCAGATGATGAAATTCAAAGACAAGTTGTGAGTGTGTTGAAAGCAAATAATGCCGTAGAAACGGGTGACCGTATTATTGTGACATTTGGCTCATTTAACTTCCAACA
>DXHP01000044.1 GCA_019113305.1 Candidatus Ignatzschineria merdigallinarum
CTATTCTTTAAGGTTTCCACTGTGAACTGAATTTGCCTGTAATGAATGATTCAAGATGATTAATTTTGCCATGTTTTGTAAGGATTGCGAATCCATTGTTATTCATATTAGCAAAGTTGCTGCAATATGGATGATTGTGCCTTTCTGAAATGAAGATAAATCATGAAATATTGAGAGATCCCGCCAAGTTTTTTGAATCAAGTGGGGCGTTCTATCTCCATTGATTAAGTATTATTCCCTATAAATTTTAGTTTTTTTTCAATCTATTTTGGATGAAAGGTTGTTATTTTTTTGTACAAAAAGAGAAATATTATTGATTTTTCCTCGGCTATTTTTGGGAGAAAAATTTTAATTTTTAGAGATTTTTTGATTAATGTTTGCGCAAAATCAGCGTTTTTATACGTTGGTTTTTTTGATTTTTTCACAGCGAAAATTTTCTTGGAGATATTGATATACGTAGCGTATGTGATTTTCTCTTTTGAGAGAAAGCTAGTAATAATGCCAGTTATGGGAGTATTGCAATTAAAAAGGTTGTATGGATATACTGAATTTCGTCACCTTGAGGAGGGTGACTGAAGCTTAAAAAGCAAAACAAAAAAGCAGAACAAAGAATTTATAGATTACGAGACCCAACTTAAAAGATCATGGCTATAAAGCCATCTCTTGATGCAAAGACATCGCTGTCTCGTAGTAAAGATGCAATACCGCCATCAAAAAAAGATTACGAAAACATAAATTATAAAACAATGTAATTCAGAAGGAGGCTACATGGCTTGTTGTGACAACAATAAACTAGATAGCGATGAAGTTTTTATTAAGCGTGATAAACCATTACCGAGTTTAAAAATCGCTTTAATCCCGATTGTATCAATGATGATATTGCTTTTTTCGGGGATCTTTATTTTTGGCGCTGAGCCGCATATTCCGGTTTTAATCAGTGCTGTGATCGCGGGAATTATTGCAATTTACCTCGGTTACACGTGGTTTGAGATTGAAAAGGCGATTACTGCCGGTGTCGCACTATCGGTGCAAGCACTCTTGATTTTGATAATTTTAGGAACATTGATTGCGACTTGGCTTGCCGGTGGTATTGTTCCGACAATGATTTATTACGGATTGAATATCCTCTCCCCAGATTGGTTTTTGCCGTTAGCAGTGGTGATTACAAGTGGTGTTTCCTTAACATCGGGTAATGCTTGGACTGCCGCAGGAACTGTAGGAATTGCGGTAATGGGAGTAGGTTTAGTATTAGGTTATAACCCGGCGATGGTTGCGGGAGCGGTGATTTCAGGCGCTTATTTTGGAGATAAATTATCGCCATTGTCTGAAACGACAAATATGGCGCCAGGAATTATTGGGGTGAATCTCTTTGAACATATCCGATACATGCTCTACACGACGATTCCGGCATGGGTGATCACAATTATTCTCTTCTTAATCTTAGGGATTTTTAATAGAACTGAAGTGACGGATGTTTCTGACATCACCTTATTGCAAGAGCAACTCGATGATATTTTCATCATCAGTCCATGGTTGATTCTGGTGCCGATTACGGTGTTAGGCATGATTATGTGCAAAATGCCGGCAATTCCAGGATTAGTGATTGGTTCATTATTAGGTGCGATAGTTGCTTTCTTTGTTCAAGGCGAAACGATGACAGGAATCTTGAACATGATGATTGTGGGCTTTGAAAAGCAGACCGGTAACGAAATGATCGACTACTTACTCAACAACGGTGGTATCGAGAATATGATGTCAACGGTGAGCTTAGTGATGTTAGCGATGAGCATGGGCGGGATTTTAGAATTAACCGGCGCACTGGAAACGATTGTGAATCGATTACTACGCTTTGCTCGTTCAACAGGAAGTTTGATTGCAACAACGGCAGCCTCTTCTATTACGGCAAACGTGATTGCATGTGACCAATATTTATCAATCCTCTTGCCGGGAAGAATGTATATCCAAGCGTATAAGGATAAAGGTTTAGAGCTTAAGAACTTATCTCGCACGGTAGAAGATGCCGGAACGATGACTTCATCACTGGTTCCTTGGAATACTTGCGGTGCCTTTATGGCAACCACATTAGGTGTTGCCACCATTGATTACGCACCTTATGTATTTATCGCTTTCTTAAGCCCATTAGTTGCCATTATTTACGGGTATACCGGATTTAGAATCGCGAGAGTGCCGGTTGCAGAAAGAGATGATGAACCGGTAGAAATTGATACATCAGGTTCAGTGTTGATCGATGCGAATCCTGCCTTAACGTTGGAAGATATGCATCATCACAAAGGACAGCCGCTTTAAGCGGGAAGTATTAGGGCAATGACTTCCAAGTCGACACAAATTTAGAAGCAGTACGGTTTTACCAATAATTAGATTCAATTATCAAAGCGAAACGGAGAAGCAAAAAGGAGACTCGAGCCGACCCGAAGGGCGAAGAAAAAAATTTAATCGTTCACAAAAACGACGTTCAAAAGTTTAGAAGTTAAAAAGAAATTAAAGAAATTAGAAATTACGAAGTTAACCGCGATATCTCACCGACATTGATGAATATGTACGACGAGAAACAGAAGGGATATCGTTCATAGATTTAAGAAAGAAAAGGAAATTGTATGAGTAATAAGAACGCAGAAGTTAGAGAATTTATTGGTAAAGTTTTAGGTTTAGTTGAGAAAGAATCTGTTACAAAAGAAGATGCAGCGTGGATTACAGCGCAAACTATCGAAGGTTTCCGCGAAAACGTGAACCCAGGATTCTTAGAGTACCGTAAAACAGTGACTGAAGATCAAGGCTTTGCGGCGGTAGAATGGTCAGATGGCGGTAACGGCTTTAAAGATGTTAACGGCAATACTTATATCGACTGTTTAGGGGGTTACGGTATCTATAACGTGGGTCACCGTCATCCTAAAGTCGTAAAAGCGGTAAAAGATCAATTACAACATCAAGCGCTTCACAGCCAAGATTTATTAGATCCATTACGAGCAATGCTTGCAAAAGCACTCGCAGCAATCGCGCCTGGTGATTTGAAATACTCTTTCTTCACAAACTCAGGAACAGAAAGTATTGAAGCGGCACTTAAAATCGCAAAATTATATGCGTATAAGCACAATACCGGCGCATCAACGTTTATCGCAACCGTTGGCGCATTCCATGGTAAGAGCTTAGGTTCACTCGCAGGAACAGCACGTGGTGCATTCCGTAAGCCATTCATGTCACTTCTTCAAGGTTTCAGACACGTACAATATGGCGATATCGATATGATGCGTAAAACATTTGAAGCATCTGCGGCAGTTGGTGAAAATATTGCCGGCGTAATCCTTGAACCAATCCAAGGTGAGGGCGGAATCATTATTCCACCAAAAGGCTACTTAACAGCTGTTCGTGAGCTTTGTGATGAGTTTAATGCTGTATTAATCTTTGACGAAGTTCAAACAGGTATGGGTCGTGCAGGTTCAATGTTTGCTTGTGAAATCGAAGGTGTTGTTCCAGACATTATGTGTCTTGCAAAAGCATTCGGTGGCGGCGTAATGCCAATTGGTGCGGTGATTGCATCAGAAAAAGTATTCGCACCAATGTTTGATAACCCATTCATGCATACCACAACATTTGGTGGTAACCCATTAGCATGTGCGGCAGCATTAGCAACGATTGATGTATTACTTGAAGAGAACTTACCAGCACGTGCTAAAGAAGTGGGCGAATACTTCTTGAATGGTTTAAGAGAAGCTGCGAAAGGTCATGAAGATCTTGTGATGGAAATTCGTGGTCAAGGGTTAATGATTGGTATCGAATTCCATAAAGATGAAGTAGGTTACGAAGCATCAAAAGGTATCTTTGAAAAAGGAATCGTTGTTGCAGGAACGCTTGTGAATTCAAAAACAATTCGTATCGAACCACCATTGACGATCACCTATGAAGAAGTTGATTATGTGTTGAAATCATTCAAAGAAGTTTTAGAAAGCCTATAATTTTTGCAAAATCTAGGAAAAAATTCTAGGCGTAGCGAGAAAAGAATGATATTTCTATAGAGTGAAGTTTGGTCTGACCAATTTCAGAATAAAGCTTTGCTCTATAGAATCTCTAAATGAAGATTTATAGAGTTATCAATATTTTTACGTTATAAAGGTAGAGAACTACCAATAAGTGATGGAGGATTTTTAATGGTTAAGGAAATATTAAACTACATTAATGGTGAGTGGGTAAAACCTGATTCAGGTAAAGAAAATATCGTCATTAATCCTGCAAACCAAGAAGTGATTGGAAAAGGTTTCCACTCTTCTAAAGAACAAACAATTGAAGCGATTAAAGTGGCGAAAGCAAACTTTGAGAGCGGCGTTTGGGCGGATTTATCAACAAGAGAAAGAGCAGATGTGCTTAATGAAATTGCTGATAAAATTGATGCTCGTGCAGAAGAATTAGCAACACTTGATACATTGGATAACGGTAAAATTTTGCCAGAAGCACAAGGCGACGTGGCAGATGCTGCCTCTACTTTCCGTTACTACGCGGGTTTAATCCGTGGTACGCAAGGTGAAGTATTTAATGCTTCAGAAGATTACCAATCAATGATCGTTCGTGAGCCAGCAGGTGTTACGGGCTTGATCGTTCCTTGGAACTATCCGCTTTTAATGAGTGTTTGGAAAATTGCACCAGCACTTGCGGCAGGGAACTCTATCGTATTTAAACCTGCTGAGTTAACGCCACTTTCATGTATGGTTCTCTTTGAAATCCTCGACAGCGTTGAAGGATTACCAAAAGGCACCATCAACATGGTAATGGGTGAAGGTAATGTGGTTGGTCAAACGATCTCAGAGAGCAATGATGTTGATTTAGTTTCTTTCACCGGTAGTACGGCGGTGGGTAAAAAAATCATGAAAGCTTCTGCAGATGGTAACTTAAAGCGTGTATCGCTTGAGTTAGGTGGTAAGTCACCAAACGTGGTATTTGCAGATACGGATTTAGATTTAGCGGTGGATTACGGTCTATTTGGTATTTTCTACGGTACAGGTCAAGTCTGTTCTGCGGGAAGCCGTATTCTTGTTGAAGAATCAATCTATGATGATTACGTGAAGCTTCTGGTTGAGAAAGCTGCGAAAATCAAAGTGGGTCCAGGTCTTGATGAAACATCAAATATGGGACCAATCGTTTCAGAAGTTCAAATGAACCGTGTTCTTGAGTATATCGAGATTGGTAAAAACGAAGGCGCTAAAGTCGCATTCGGTGGCGTTCGTTTAACAGAAGGCGAACTTGCAAAAGGCTTCTTCGTATCACCAACGATTTTTGTTGATGTGAAAAATGATATGCGTATCGTGCAAGAAGAGATTTTTGGACCTGTTGTAACCGTTCAGAAATTCAAAGATGAAGCAGAAGCGATTGAGCTTGCGAACTCTACAAACTACGGTTTAGCGGGCGCAGTATTCTCAAAAGATGGTTCAAGAGCGCTTCGTGTGATCAAGAAAATTCGTTCAGGAATTACCTGGGTTAACGATTATCACCCAACGTTTATCGAAGCACCTTGGGGCGGTTATAAGCAAAGTGGTATCGGTTTCAGCCTTGGAACATATGGTTTAGAAGACTTCCAAGCAGTGAAACAGATCAACGTTCGATTGAAACCAGAATCACCAGGTTGGTTCCCACAATAGTTTCCAAGTAGCAAATATGAGTTTTATTGATGATCGTTAGAAGTTATCAATGATAAGAAAACCTCAAAGGTCGTAAGGCTTTTGGGGTTTTGTTGTTAGTAGTGCTTAGTTTTTGTATGCTGGCAGGATTATCAACCTTGCAGTAGCTATATAAATCGATTCTTAAACTGAAACTGCTGTGAAATGATCTTTAATATAATAACGATCCAAACAGGTAAGAAAAAACATTGTTAGAACAATAAAAAAGCGAAGCCATTATAGCTTCGCTTTTATCTTACTATCATCACCAATCGGGTAATTGGGTGACCACTATACCTTAGATATTACCAATAGAGAGATATTTTGTTTCGAGGTATGGTTGAATTCCTTCAATACCGCCTTCGCTACCAATTCCGCTCTCTTTCATACCACCAAATGGTGCTTGTGCAGTACTTGGTAAACCGTCATTCCAACCAAGGATTCCAAAATCGAGGTTTTCTTGGAAGAAAATACCGCGTTTGTAGTTATCTGTGAAGAAGTACGCAGCTAAGCCAAATGGAGTGTTATTTGCGATCTCAACAGCTTCTTCGTAGGTTTTGAATGAAACGATTGGTGCTACTGGACCAAATGTCTCTTCTTGCATGATATTCATATCGTGCGTGACGTTGCCAAGAACCGTTGGGTTGATGAAGAAGAAACCTTTCTCTACGCTGTGGTTTGTTGTGCCGCCCGCTAAAACAGTTGCGCCTTTTGCTTTCGCATCTTCGATCTGCTCAACGATTTTATCGAAACCTTTTTTGTTGATTACAGGACCGACTTCA
>DXHP01000045.1 GCA_019113305.1 Candidatus Ignatzschineria merdigallinarum
CAACGCCAGAAGGTGCGCGTGACTATGTTGTTCCATCACGTGTTCACCATGGTGAATTCTTCGCACTTCCACAAAGCCCACAGCTCTTCAAACAACTCCTAATGGTGAGTGGTTTTGACCGTTATTACCAAGTTGTTCGTTGCTTACGTGACGAAGACTTACGTGCAGACCGTCAGCCTGAATTTACCCAAGTGGATATCGAAACATCATTCCTCTCTTCTGACGAAATCATGGATATCGCAGAAAAAATGATTCGCGATACATTCAAAGCATCTATCGATGTTGATCTAGGTGACAACTTCCCACGTATGACCTGGCATGAAGCAATGGCACGTTTCGGTTCTGATAAACCCGATCTTCGTATCCCACTTGAGTTCACAGAAGTCACTGAACTCATGAAATCATGTGAATTCAAAGTATTTAATGATGCCGCAAATCGTGAAAATGGTCGCGTTGTTGCATTAAATATTCCAAATTCATCAGATCAATTTACCCGTCGTCATATTGATGAATATACCGAATTTGTAGGCCGTTACGGCGCAAAAGGTCTTGCTTATATTCGTGTGAATGATGTGGCTGCAGGTCGTGAAGGCTTACAATCACCGATCGTTAAATTCTTAGATGATGCGACATTAACGGCGCTTCTTGAAGCAACGAGTGCGAAAAACAATGACATCATCTTCTTCGGTGCGGATAAAGCAACGACAGTGAACGATGCGATCGGCGCACTTCGTGTGAAAATTGGTAAAGACCTCAACCTTCTCACTCATAAGTGGGCACCAATGTGGGTTGTTGACTTCCCAATGTTTGAATACGATGAAGATGCTAAACGTTATGTTGCAGTTCACCATCCATTCACCACACCAAAAACAGGTATCGAATCACTTAATGATCCTGCGAACTCTATCGCCAATGCTTATGACTTAGTATTAAACGGTACAGAATTAGGTGGTGGATCGATTCGTATCTATAAACACGATGTTCAAATGAAAGTATTTGAACTACTTGGCATTGATAAAGCGGAAGCTGAAGAGAAATTCGGATTCTTACTCGATGGTCTTAAGTACGGTGCGCCTCCTCACGGTGGTATTGCATTCGGTCTTGACCGTTTAGTAATGCTCATGGCAGAACAAAACTCTATCCGTGATGTTATTGCATTCCCGAAAACACAATCAGCGGCATGTTTACTCACAGATGCACCGGCATCAATCAGCCAAGCGCAATTAGATGAGCTCGCAATTGAACTTGTGAAAGAGGAAGAAGAGAAATAACCCCTCTCCTCCCATCATAATCTAAATTTAGAAAGCTTAACTTTTATAAGTTAAGCTTTTTTCTTAGATAACTTTCATAAATTGGGTAAATCTTACATATTGTTATACGTGAAATCAGTCTTAAATGGTCTGATTAAAACATTGTTAAAAACAGATCTATCGCTGAAAAAATAGCGACATGCTTTTAACGATCTCGTACCAAAATTTATCACGGCGATTCTCAACCGGTGTGATGATACTGATCTCTCAAAACTTATATCACTAGTGATCATTCCCAACATCCTCCGCTCATTCAAACTTAAGTGAATTCTTGGCAATTGTGCAAGTACAACTGACAAAATATGCCGGACTCAACAATCATTCCTATAAAATAAATCCGATCAAACCGATAAAATAATTAATTCAAGGTTTCGATGAGAATAGTGAGAGAAACTTGACCAGAGTGGTATAATGATCGGTATATTTTACTGTTTTCACTTAAGGAGAAAAGAAGATGTCAATGATCGATGAAACAGGAATTAACTTCACAGATTCTGCCGCACTAAAAGTGAAAAGCTTAATTGATGAAGAAGGCGATGCAAGTCTTAAACTTCGTGTTTATATCCAAGGCGGTGGTTGCTCAGGCTTCCAGTACGGTTTTGCATTTGCAAATGAAGTGGAAGATGGCGACGTTGAAGTCGTTAACCAAGATGTCACACTTTTAGTGGATCCATTAAGCTATCAATACTTAATCGGTGCTGAAATCGACTATGTAAACGACTTACAAGGCGAGCAATTTGTCATCCGCAATCCAAATGCGACAACCACCTGTGGTTGTGGTAACTCATTTAGCGCATAATGATAATCAAGATAACGGATTAATCCAGTTATTATTAATTGCCTATTTCGTTTATACTATGGAAACAATTATTAACGAGATAAAGCACCTATCTCATAAGAGGTTGGTGCTTTTTTTAAGTCTGCATTCTTATCTAGGAATATAAATCATGGCAACTGGCTCTATTTTAGTGCTTATTATTGCGGCAATTGCCGTATTACTGGTTTTCCTTGGAATTAAAATGGTTCCTCAAGGAAATGAATATACGATTGAACGTTTCGGTCGATATCGTAAAACATTAACTCCAGGAATCTCCTTTATCGTGCCCTTTTTTGATCGTGTTGGTCATAAAATTAACATGATGGAAAATGTGACGGACGTTCCTTCACAAGCAGTAATTACCCGCGATAACGCAATGGTTCGCGTCGATGGCGTAGTCTTCTTCCAAATCAATGATGCCGCTCGCGCTGCTTATGCAGTAAACAATCTAGGCTCAGCAATCTTAAATCTCACCATGACTAATATTCGTACCGTGATGGGATCGATGGATCTTGATGAATTACTCTCAAAGCGTGATGAGATCAATGCAAGTCTTCTTTCTGTTGTCGATCATGCCACAGAACCTTGGGGCGTAAAAGTCACTCGTATCGAAATCAAAGACATTGAACCACCAAGAGATCTGATTGATTCAATGGCTAAACAGATGAAAGCAGAACGTGAGAAACGTGCCGCAGTTCTTGAAGCACAAGGAATTAGAGAAGCAGAAATTCTTCGCTCAGAAGGAGAGAAACAATCGGCGATCTTAACCGCCGAAGGTAAACGCCAAGCGGCATTCTTAGAAGCTGAAGCTCGTGAAAGAATGGCGGAAGCTGAAGCAAATGCGACCTTAATGGTTTCTAAAGCGATTGGCGAAGGTGATATTCAAGCCATTAACTACTTCGTGGCACAAAAATATGTCGAAGCTTTTGGTAAAATTGCCGATAGTGACAATAGCAAAATTGTCATGATGCCAATGGAAGCTTCCGGCATTGTCGGCTCCATTGCCGGTATCGCAGAACTCGTTAAATCTGCAGGAAAGGATTCATAAAATGACAGAGATTTTATCAGGTATTGACCCAATGATGGCTTGGCTAATCGTTGGTGCTGTTTTGATGTTATTAGAGCTTATCGTTCCTGGTGTTTATCTCTTTTGGTTAGGAGTTGCAGCAATTGCTGTTGGTGGATTGCTCAGCTTCTTGCCCCTCTCTTTTATTATCCAAATTCTTCTTTTTGCCATCTTTTCAGTGATTGCACTTATTATTGGCGTTAAAGTTTACAAAGGAAAAGATCGAGATATCGAAACGCATCATTTAAATCAAATTAGAGGTGCTGAATATATTGGTCATACTTACACTTTAACTGCCGATATTACAAATAATGCCGGTCGCTTACCATTAGGGGATTCTATCTGGAATATCCAGGGAGAAAATCTACCTGCTGGCACGCAAATTCGAATCACAAAAGTTGTAGGTAATGCGTTGCATTATGAGCGTGTCAAATAATGATCCTCACAATATGATAGATATGCAAAGAAACTCTTTAGAGAGCGGACAAGCATTGCCTTTTCCGCTCTCTAAAAGTGTTATTGGCATTGCCATTAGCTTACTCTTTATTCTTACGATCAGTGGTAGTAGTGCCCTACTTTCACCAATTATCCATCCGATCGGCTTAGTGCTCGGCATCTTAATTCCGGCCTATTTCTTTCTACTCTTTGCCCTGATTCGCCGTCATTCGCTATTTTCAAATATTCTCTTCTTCTTACAAAAGCAGCTCTCAAAACTACAGCTGCAAAATCGATCATCTACTAATAACTCCATACAATCGACACTTAAGCTTAGCTTTCAACCCGATCCTCAGGCGCTGCAACTGCTTACAAAAGTCATTATGCATAGTGCTTGGTTAGTAATATTCACAGCTCTTGCGACGAGTTTCTTTTTTCAATTCACCCTGAAGCAGTATCAATTCAATCTTTATAGCACGCTTTTTCCAGAGGAAAGCGGTATCTATCAGCAGATTTTACAAATTATTAATTTTCTCCCAAATCTAATTTTTGGTGAATTGACCAGTTCACAGCTCATCATCAATAGCTTAAAAGGAACAACATCTGCATTAGAAAATGCCATTTGGGCAAGATGGATTTTGATCACCTTGATCATCTATGGATTACTTCCAAGATTATTACTAGTATTCATCTCTTACCGGCAATATCACCACTATCAACAACGGTGCTTCACCCCAGAAAAAATAACTTCCGCAACGGTTATCGATGCCGCGAAGATCAAACCGAAAAGTGAGCGCCCCGCAAAAACAATATCCCAAGGCAGTGGTACGATGAATATCGCGCTAGATTTCAGCCAGCCACTTTCGGAAACGATCACAATCATTAATGATCGCCATGCTTTTACAAGATTACATCACAAAATAATGGATGCGCCTCTTGCAGAGCTCACACTCTATATTGATGCCGCACTCACTCCTGATCGCAGCTTATTACGTAGATTATATACGTTACTGAATCTTTCCGTGAAAAGTACCATTATTCTTGTCGAATCCGATACCCATTTACGGACCGAAGAATGGCAGCAAAAAATCATACCTAATCTTCTAGATCAGGAACAAATTATCGTACAACCCTATGACAATCTAAAAAACAATTAAGTATTAAACGAATCAACGAAGGAAATGGATGCCAATGAAAACATTAAAAATTGCGATTGTCGGTCATACTAATACTGGAAAAACTTCGCTGATTCGCACAATTACTCGCGATAGAAATTTTGGCGAAGTCAAAGATGAGGCTTCCACCACTATCGATGTCGCAGAAATTCAGCGCACCTCAAACCAACTTACGCTCACTTATGTAGATACGCCTGGTATTGAAGATGCCATGGATGTTTTGGATACGCTAGAAAAAACATATCCTTCTCAATCTCGATTAGATGAGGCTTCTCAGCTTCTTAAATTTGCCAATGATCCTAAGATAGAAGCCGCATTTGAACAAGAAGTCAAAGTGATTAAGCAATTATTTGCCACTGATCTGACCTGTTATATGATTGATTGCCGCCTGCCTTTTCTTCCTAAATTTGATGATGAACTCACTTTAATTGAAAAAACACACCATCCTATTTTACCCATTCTGAATTTTGTGAATGGAGAGCATTTAGCAATATGGAAACAACATCTGAAAGCGCATGGTATTCATCATTACCTTGAGTTTGATACCATCATGCCGCCGCAGAAAAGACGTTTCTACGAACAAATTGCCATTATGTTTCCGGAATATTACCCCGAAATAATGGCATACATTCAGCTAGAAGAGCTTGCTGAACAAAAAAGATTAGCCGAAGCACTCAATGCCGTGGCAAACTTTTATCTCAATATCATGACGCTACAAATTAAAGCAAAACGTCATCTGCC
>DXHP01000046.1 GCA_019113305.1 Candidatus Ignatzschineria merdigallinarum
CCGGTATTATCAATGGTACTCGCGGTATTCGTGAAGCCTATCATACGGGCCGTGGTCGTGTAGTAATGCGCGCAAGAGCCGAAATCGAGCATGATGAAAAACGTGGTCGCGATGTGATTGTCATCACCGAAATTCCTTATCAAGTGAATAAAGCGCGCTTAATCGAACGTATCGTTGAACTCTATCGCGAAAAAGTGATCGAAGGCATTGCGCCGGATGGCTTACGTGATGAATCTGACAAAGATGGGATGCGTATTGTCATCGAGCTTCGCCGCGGTGAGATGGGTGAAGTAATCCTCAACCAACTTTATAAACACACAGCCTTGCAATCAAGCTTTGGTGTCAATATGGTTGCAATCGATCGTGGTCAGCCAAAGCTTCTCAACCTCAAGGAAGTGTTAGAAGCATTCCTTCTTCACCGCCGTGAAGTGATTACGCGCCGCACAATCTTTGACTTAAAACGTGCAAGAAGCCGCGCGCATCTCTTAGAAGGTTTAACCGTTGCGCTCGCAAACATTGATGAAATGATTCAGCTCATCAGAACATCTGCAACAGGTGCAGAAGCCAAAGAGCGCATGCTTGCTCGCAGTTGGGCGCCGGGTGAAGTTTCTGCTATGCTTGAACGTGCGGCAGAACTCAAAACAACGCCGGACGGTTTAGGCAATGTGGGCTTAATCGGTACAGAATACAAACTCTCCGAAGAACAAGCACAAGCGATCCTCGATATGCGTTTACAACGCTTAACAGGACTTGAGCAAGATAAAATTCTTGAAGAGTATAAAGGTTTATTAGACGCAATTCGTGAATTAATCGAAATTCTCGTCAATCCCGATCGTCTACGTGAAGTGATCGAGGAAGAACTCGTTGCTGTTCGTGAAGATTTTGGTGATGAGCGCCGTACAGAAATTCGTGAAGCGGCTGAAGATATCAACCTTGAAGATTTAATCGCAGAGGAAGATGTCGTTGTAACACTTTCTCGCCGTGGTTACATTAAATATCAAAAACTCGATGAATATCGTGCACAGCGTCGTGGTGGTCGAGGTAAATCTGCCGCTCGCGTTGTCGATGAAGATGATGTAGAACACTTAATGGTTGTGAGTACACACGCGCAGCTCATGTGCTTCTCATCTTACGGTAAAGTTTACTGGTTACGTGCCTTTGAATTACCAGAAGCAGGTCGTGGCGCATCAGGTCGTCCGATTATCAACTTATTACCATTAGAAGCTGATGAGCGCATTACTTCAATGCTTCCTGTGGATAGCTATGATGATGATCGCTATATCTTCATGGCAACAAAATATGGTGTCGTGAAGAAAACGGTTCTCTCAAGCTTCCAAAGCCAACGCTCTAGCGGATTAATCGCCGTGAACCTTGATGAAGGTGATGAACTTATCGGTACAGAAATCACTAACGGTGATAACGATATCATGCTCTTTACCAATACCGGACTTGTGAACCGCTTTAGCGAAGAAGATGTTCGTTCAACGGGTCGTGGTTCACGTGGTGTGAAGGGAATTACGCTCGTTGAAGACCAACGTGTGATCTCCATGATGCTTGCCGAAGATGAAGGCGTTGTCCTAATCGCCACCGAACATGGTTATGGTAAACGTACTCGTATCGAAGAATTTGCAAAACGTAATCGTGGTGGTAAAGGGGTAATCGGCATCCAAACTTCTGAGCGTAACGGTCAAATCATCGGCGCCTGTATCGTTGAAGATGAAGATGAAGTGATGCTCATCTCTTGTAACGGCGTCTTAGTTCGTACCGCTGTTAACGAAGTTTCAACGTTAGGTCGTAACACACAAGGAGTTCGCTTAATTCGCTTAGATGAAGGCGATACACTCGTAGGAATGACGCGCATTGAAGAGAATGATGCGGATTGTGATCCGAATCTTGAAGATTGCGCAGATGACACGGATGAATCTGGTGCGATTATCGAAGAAATCGCTGAAACTGCTGATGCACAAAATGAAGATGCACCCGCAGAAGAAACAGAAGAATAACTTCTCTCTGATCAAATAGAGAAATTATCATAGATAAAAAGGTGAACCGAATCTCGGCTCACCTTTTTTCTTATTTCGCAAAGTTGATTGTACATTTGATGTGGATGACTAAAACTCATTGGGCTTCATTGATCTCAAAAAAATCGCTTAACAACTGCTGGCATGAGATTGATAATAGCCTGCAAGCATTCTCCCCGCCAATCAGCTCTAAAAGAATGTTGTTACTCTGTATTTAAATACGAATATCACAACGCCAACCACCGATAACTTAGATTGCCGCAACCACTTTTACTTCAACTTTCCAATCTGCACACATTAGCCCTGCTTGCACAGTGCAGCGTACTGGCGCATTATCCGAATCAACCCATTCATCCCACGCTCGATTCATCCCATCAAAATCGAGGCTATTAACGAGGAAAATCGTGACATCTAAAATCTTTGATTTGTCCGTTCCTGCTTTTTCTAACATCTGATCAATATCCGTTAAAGTACTCTGCATCTGCAAATAGACATCATTGTCGATTCGCGTTGGAACGGCCGTATAATAGATCGTATTTTGATGTATGACGGCATCTGACATTCTTGCAGCTTTATTAATTCTAGTAATCATTGATCAAACTCCTTTGAAGATATTATAGATAAATAACATCGCCCATTTCACACTCAAGGCCTTTCCGAAGTCAGCCTTGAGCAAATCAACCCTCTTCTTTTCTCATCACCACAATACGGCATCCCAAGTAGTAATTGACAACGGTTATTTCTGGTGAGAACTTCCTGCTGATTGTGTATGAGAACGTGAAGAATGATTGCTTTTAGGTTTACGTTTTTTACTGCCTTTACCCAGTTTTGTGCGATTATTATAATGTCGATTGTAACGCTTCTTACGTGTTTTCTTCCGATTTTTTTGATTCGATTTCCGCGTTTTTTGTGATGAACCACCACTTTTTCGAGCAATAAAACTATCGCTGACTAAGCCCAATAGATCAAGATGTTCACGAATATAGTGCTGTTTAATCGATTGAAAAGGCGTATCTATTTGCTCTATCAACAACAAGCGAATCTCGGCAGCTAAATCGAGTTCCATCTCCGGATGCTCTTCACAAAGATCACACCAAAGAATAAACTCTTCTTCCATCTGCATGAGCGGTGCTAAATGATGCTGACGCCAACTCACCAAGGTTCGATGATTGAGATTAAAAGCTTGGATCGTCTCTCTCGCTTCTAAAAACTCCGTATCCGATAAATGAGGTCGAATACTAATTCGCCCATTCTTGTAATAACGGAAATAATGTGTAGGGTCATCCTGATCCGGTTTGATCAATAGCTCGTGATTGACTTCATGAGGGTTCTTCGTACTATCTTTATAAATGCCACAGCTATATTGGCTGTTACAGGAACCAAAAAGATTTTTCCATTCAAAGGTTAATCCCTCATATTTTGCCCGCGGATAAAGATGTTCAATATGGCTATCATCTTCCGCGAAAGAACGCTCACAATAAGCACAAATTCGGTGCTGCATCTCATTAAGCTTCACCCAAATTTCACGGCGATCCTTTCCCCGCAATCGTTGCCAATTCGTGGAACCTGCATCTTGCGCCCGCAAAATACAACGCGGTGGTTTCGGAGGTCTTACTAACTTTCTCATGCAAACCTCCTATTGCTTATCCTTTCGACGATTCTCCCTCTTTGACTTCAGGCGACTACGAATCCCTTGTAACTTTTTCTGATGTCGAATCTTCTCCATCTCAATGCTATTTTCACCAAAATGATTCGCTAAAAATTGATAGAGCAATCGCCCTTCTTCTGTATCATCTAAGCCATTTTCAATCATCTTTTCCAGCTCTTGATACTGCTGATATTCCAATACATCTGGCACTTCGGCAATATTTAAAATACGTAATAAAATATCATCTGCCGATAAACCCCGCGTTTGAAAATTAGGAGAGTGAACTTTCACACGATTCGTTTTAAAGTCATTCTTCAAGAATCGAATTTGATCCTTATGAACAGTCGAAATCACTTGTGGGCTATGCGTGGTGATAATAAATTGCATATTTGGAAAGATCTTCAATAACGAATCAATAATTGTCTGTTGCCACGTCGGATGCAAATGAAGTTCGATCTCATCAATAATCACTACGCCGGGACTTTGCCTTGGATCCGCTAAATGCGGATTTAAAATCTCTAAACGCGATAGAAGATCCGCGACCATAAATAACACGGAACGCTGTCCATGAGATAAATACTGGATATCATGTAGTTCGCCGTAGATATCTAACACTACGCGATCTTTGCCGGTAGAGCGATCCACAAAAATCCCTGAAGCATTAGGAATCAGATCTTTCACTGTTTCATTGACTAATTTTTTAAGTTTTTCCGCTGTCGAATATGGCCGGCATTTTAACGCCGCAATCTTTTCATCAGTATCGACTAATTTTTGTTGAATGCTACTCAATGCATCCTCTAATAAAGCACGTTTCACCACATCGGCATTTTTCTCTTGATCTAAAAATTCGGCTAACGTACTTGTTAAAAGTGTGCGAAATTGCTCTAAATCCCGAAGCTCCGTTCCTGTTTCTTGGCTCGATAAGTTTTCTAACGTGACAAACCACTCAATCATATCGGAAATACGGACTTTCTCATCTAATGCATGATCATAAGCACTTGCACGATTAAGATGTATTTTACGCGCACCACGCACAAAATTTGGACGATTCACACTATAGAAAATAAAGAGCGGCAACGTCACTTCACAACCATTGACGGTAATACATTCCCGAATCACGGCAGCATACTCTTTCAATTCTGAAAGATCCGATTTCTGCTCTTCTGCACCATCTTGTAAGCTATGTGCTAATGAAAAATGAATCGGATTATATGAATCTAATGCGAGGTCCACAGCAATTTCGGAATTTATCTCACCACTTCTAATATCATTATCTGTAATGTGGATCCCATCAATATTCTCACGTCGAATCGCGCTTAAAACCCAAGAGAGAGCTTTCGTCAAACTATCACAAATTGTCGTTTTTCCAGTGGCATTTTCACCAATTAAAACCGTTAAACGATCATCAAAGGTTAACGCCAAATCCTCTAAGCGACGCATGTTTTTAAGTTTAAGATGTTTCACCTTAAAAGCCGCTCGGTTTAATATCATTTCACACCGCCCAAAAGCCGCCTTCGCTTTTTGAAAGCTCTCATGTTCCGCTAACAAATCTTGATCCGTGATATCAATACTTTTAATATATTCTTCAGCCTGACGATAATTTTTTAAGAGTGATAAATCATCACGCTTCGCCGCTGTATCTGAAGTCTCCGGCAACTGATCTTGGTAATCCATAGCGTTCCCCTGAAATATGAGATTGATCTCTTCAAGATATCATGAATTGTCAGGAAGCCATAAAAAGCCAGGTGCTATTTAGTCAATAAAAAAGGCATAATTTCACAATATTATGCCTTTCAAATACAATTTCATTTACCAATACTCGATCTTCATGAATCAACTTTTATCCAAATTCAGATCATCATTCTCTTAAGGCTTTTCTCCAGCATTTAAACGTCTTTCAATATCCGCAATCACAGAAGGGAGATCTGCAACCGTATCAATCACATAGTGAGCGCCAGCATTAATAAGCTTATCGACCGCCGCTTGTTTACGCAGATCAATTTCTTCTTGACTCATACGACGATACTCATCATAAGTTGCCCCAAACTCATTACCAGAAACAGAAATTCCCACAGTCCACATGCCGGCATTTGTACCTTCATACATTCCCGCGACGGCATCATCCACTTTCACACAATGCGCCACATTCATCACGCCCATATCAATCACATTCTTCAACGCCATCCATGGTCCTGGACGTGAGCCTGCGGCAATCTCATCACTAGCGACCACACAATCTGGCTTATAACCGTAACCTTCTGCTGCCGGTACGAGAGCTGCCATTACAGGTGTTGGATAGCCGGAGCAAGAACCAATTTTGATACCATTTTTTCGTAAATTTTCGACAACCTCAATCACGCCCTCTAAAGGTTCTGCAAAATTCACCACCGCTTCAATCTGCAGTGGCATAAACGTCTCATAAATATCTTTTACTTCTTTTTCTGTTGGCTCAGCACCAAACTGAGCTATCCAACGCGCTTTAATCGTTGGTTCCTGCAGTAAAGTACGGATATGATCGATCTTACCCATTCCCATCGGTCCACGAGATTCAGCCAAAGTAATGTCAAAATCATAAGCGCGCTTAAAAGCATCTACAAAAATTTGTGTCGGCGCAAAAGAGCCAAAATCAACCGTTGTTCCCGCCCAATCAAAAATTACCGCTTCTACTTTCTTCATGTTCAATCCCTTCTCTTCATTCATCTCAAATTATTTCTAACAATGTTTTCTTTAAACATCCAAATCGGCTATCTATTGAAACTGATCTTGGAAAAGCTGCTGCAATCGTTGCTGATCACCCAAAAAATTTTGTCCTCTTTCCCCTAACAATGCCGAAGTCAGCAATTCATTCCATGTTTCTGTTTGATAACCATAGTCTTGAGGGTTTGTCTTAATCCCTAAATCTCCTAACCAATCTGTTAATTGCGCCGCGGCTTGCGATAAATCATCACCGAAGATCGTTTGTAAATCTTGTGAAATCTCACAATCACTCTCGGCAAAAGAACGAAGTATCACCGGCAAAGTGAAAGAACAAGCAATGCCATGTGCTGTTCCATGATCTAACGTAATGCCGTAAGAGATATTATGCGCCAGAGATGTCTTCGTATTGGAAAATGCCATGCCGGCGGTTAAAGATGCCAACATCATATTTTCTCTCAATCCTAGGTTTTGCGGATCAAGCACTAATGCTGGCAATGTTTGTAAAATCGATTGAATTGCTGTTTTTGCAAATTGTAATGAAATTGGATTACGATGTTTATTCCAAATACTCTCCATTGCATGAGAGAGCGCATCTAGTCCTGTTTGAATCGTTAAAGATATCGGTAATTCCAGGGTCAATTTGGGATCACAAAGTGCCACTTCCGGATAAAGTTTCGGATCGCTTAAAGAGTATTTACACTGATGTGCTCGATCCCATAATGTCGCCCATGATGTGACTTCACTGCCCGTTCCTGTCGTTGTCGGAATCGCAATAATCGGCAATGCCGATGCTACTTCTAATTTTGATTGCACAATGGTTGTCACAACTTCAGCCTGACTTCTCGCAACAGCTAATGCCTTCGTGGTATCGATCACCGAACCTCCACCGAGCGCTACCAAAACCTCTACCCGATGTTCATACGGCGCAAATGCTTGGCAGATCTCCGGCATGTTTGCTAAATCTGGATTCTCATATACTTGATTTAAAACGGCCACGCAACCTTCAGCCTGCTGCTGAATACGTTCTGCTAACGCTTTAAAATAAGAATTATTGTATGTCACAATCGCGTAACATCGACCTTGTAATATACTGTTTATCTCTTCAATAACGCCATTAGCAAAGCAAATTTTGACGGGATTTTGAAATTGCCACATTGAAACTTCTCTCTCTTTTAGACATTTGATGAGATGAGAATACCCGGTAATTATCACAACAAAATGACAGCAAAATACGAATTAAAATGCTTCGCGATAGAAATAATCTAATTTCAAAATTTTTATTGAGAAGCTCGCTAACAATGAGGAACTCACCATGCGTTATACTCAATTACGATCTTTCTATGCCGTTGCTAAATTGGGAAGTTTTGCCAAAGCTGCAGATTTTCTCCATATTTCTCAGCCCACAATTACGGCACAAGTCAAAGAACTTGAGGAGCAATATAATGTTTGTCTCTTCTACCGAAAAAGAAACAATAATACGCTAACAAATGTCGGTAAACAGCTATTTGAACAAGTTAAAATGCTCTTCTCACTAGAAGATAAAACTCGAAAAATGCTCATTGCTAACGGCAATCTCACGATGGGCACACTCTCATTTGGCGCCGTAAGCCCTGCGGCAGCAATGCCCATTGTTGAAGAATTTCATAAACGTTATCCGCAAATAGAAATTCAGCTTATTCCTGGGAGCTCAAGCACTATTATGGAGGGAATTTTAAACGGAGAACTTGATGCCGCAATACTCGCGACTGATGAGAAACATCCCGATCTCAACTCCATTAATATCACCGAACAACCCATTGTTCTCGCTGTGCCTAAAGATCTTCCCTTAGCCAAAAAGAAAATGATTACACTTGCCGAAATTACAGATCTGCCGCTCATTCATCGCGATAGAGGTTCTAGTACTCGAAAAATATTAGAAAAAGCGCTACAAAAACAGAAAATCACGCCCACAATTACCTTAGAAGTGGGAAGCCGAGAAGGTGCTCGTGAAGCAAGTATTTCCGGACTCGGCATTAGCTATGTGGGCTTACATGAATTTCAACCCCATCCTGACATCTCCATGGTAACGATCAAGGACACTAGCCTTGTTTCAAAATCTTACCTGATCTACTCCAAAGAGATGGCGAGTTTACCAATGGTGAAAGCGGTTGTAGAAATCATTACCCAAATGAAATCTGATAAAAAAAGCCCATCAAATAGTCTCTATTTTTAAATAGATCTCATTTTGAATAAGGATAAAGATTTGAGACAATTAGATCCAACATAAATATTTAAAAGGGCCTGTTTGATGGATCACCAACCTACGTCTCAGAACTTTATCACAACATATTTAGCAATTAATGCGGATAAGTTCCCTAAAGAATCACTATCATTCATCGAGCAAAAGCTCCATACTCTTTCACAAGAAAAACAGATAGACCTACAAAATATTACTTTAAAAGATCCAACATTAGCACTTCTTCTCTCGTTCTTTTTCGGGACATTTGCTGTAGATCGCTTTTATATCGGCAATATAACTCTCGGTATTCTTAAGCTTTTAACAATTGGCGGCTGTGGAATTTGGACAATTATTGACTGGTTTATTATGATGAAAATAACCCGTCAACAGAACTTAGAAAAGTTTAAAAATTTCTTCAAAGACCCTACTCATTCAATTTAATAATTATAAAGGCATTCTATGATTTTAGTTGTCATTGCTTTCATTGCCATCATCGTTTCTCTCATTTATCTATTACGAGAAAAACCTCTGACGATTCGCTTTGGAATTCCTTTAATCATTATTGTGATCGCCATCGTGACCTTTTTTATCTTCCAAAACATCATTTTTCCCTATGATCAACATTCGCCAATAAGAGCCAGTGATCATTCAGAACTCAATAAAGAGAAAGCTCGTCAATCTCGAATGCAAAGTCGAGAACGACAAAATAGTCGATAGATTCACCTCTCTTAATTATTTTTGAGCTTGAGGATTTAACATAACGGCTGCCATGCATGCGGTCTGGTGAAATAGCTAGATATTCTCCTTAGCCGTGAATGAGATATAAAAGAATCATCATACCTTTATCTCACGCCATTCCCAAGATCTATCTAAGATTACTCTCTATATCCTAGCCTTACGGTAAGTTCCATTGCGACTTTTTGTCAAAATAATCTATAGCTATCAATCAACAATAAACAGAACTCTTGGCTTTTCTTGCTTCTCTTGCTTTTTACTACTTCCCAATTGCCGTACATTGGTTCTGAAAGAAAGTCATCTATGATACTGGTGGCAACCTCATATTCATCATATGTAGCAAGTCCACAATTGATATCGAATATTTAATTAAAAAAACTATAAAAAATTCTCAGTTCCCATTGCCGTATATCGACTCTAAGAGAAAGTGGTTCCTGATGCCGGCAACTTCACGCTCTCACTAAGCGCCATCCAGATCCAGCCTCGACTTTGACTTTCACTTCTTCCATTTCTTTCTGCATTTTATAGTCATTTGGTTTAAAAAGAGCTTTTATAACTGCTGGTGCAGGATTGCTAAAAAGAGTGCAACCATTCTCTCCAGCCATGCATCGACTTTTAAATAGAATCTTTAATCTGATAGTTTTAAGCCGATTTCCCTATACTTTTGCTGCTTCCATTTCTTTCTGCATTTTATTATGGTCTTTTCTTTTATTTCGGCAAAAGAAAAACCTC
>DXHP01000047.1 GCA_019113305.1 Candidatus Ignatzschineria merdigallinarum
ATTTTCAGTCAAAGTAATCCCTAAAAGCTTCTGATTTTCACTATAAAATCAGAGGCTTTTTTTATGGGGAAATCTTAAAATATGCAATCCATCGTCATCTCGATTTAAGAGATGCCATTATCCCGGTTAACTCAGATTAACAAAACATGTCAGCATTATTCCTAGCAGCACAACTCACTGTTAAAAAGGTTTCAATAAGATCAGTGAAAACGGGTTTCACGATATCAATGTCATAGATCCTATTTGAGAATATGATGCAGATCACTAAAAATAGAACCATGGTTGATAACCATTATCATGCGCTATATATTTTCAAAATGTATACTTTATCTTCAATGAGATTATCCCATGAGAACCATCACATTAGATCAGTTATCGCTAAACGATACTGCGCTCATTACTAAACTTCATACGACAGATGCCAGTTATCGCAATAAATTACTAGCGATGGGCATAACACCAGGCTGTAAAGTCACCATTATCCGTAAAGCACCACTTGGCGATCCGATTCAGATTACGATCCGAGGCTTTCAGCTATGTTTAAGAAAATCAGAAGCTGCTGGCATTCAAGTAGATATCTACGGAGCCGATCATGAACGCTAAGACTATCGCCCTTTTAGGGAATCCCAATTGTGGAAAAACAACGCTTTTCAACGCGCTTACCGGCAGTAATCAAAAAGTTGCAAACTGGCCTGGCGTGACCGTTGATAAAAAAACAGGAAAGTTTTCAATTGAGAATCGAGATATTCATGTGGTGGACCTTCCAGGAACCTACTCTTTTGAAAGCAGCTTTCAAAATACTTCACAAGATGAATTAATTGTTCGCCACTATCTATTAGACGATAACGACAGCATTATTATCAATGTCATCGATGCTTCAAATCTCCAACGTAGTCTCTATCTCACCTTTCAACTACTCGATCTTAAACGCCCCATGATCATTGTACTGAATATGATTGATGTGGCGAAAATGGAAGGTTATGAAATTTATACAGCACTATTACAAGAAAAACTCCACTGCCCTGTTGTAGCAGTCAGCGCGAGTAGAAAAGAGGGTATTACAGAGCTGAAAAAAGTGATCGCCGCTTATGATCCGAAGCTCTATCTCGATCATCTGCCGTATCATACATTAAGTCCTCAGATTACCGAGATAATCGCAACAGAACTCTCCTCTCTCTCGACACATAGTATTCTCAATCAAATCACGCAATGGGAATTACTGGAAACAATCAAAGGAGATGCCAATAATCTTCCCCATTTAACTGAACTATCTGCAGCAGAAAATGCCTCTATCATCGCGATGCGCCATAATATTGCGGCACTTGCGGAAGGCGAACTCGATATCGCACTCGCTAGCTCCCGATTTGAAGCGATTGATGAACTCGCCAAAGAGGTCATTCATACTAACGGCGTTGCGAGTTCTCAAGTGACCCATCGCATTGATAAATGGGCGTTAGGTAGAATTACCGGTATTCCTATCTTCTTACTCGTGATGTTTCTGATGTTTGCCATCTCGATTAACATCGGTTCTGCATTTATCGACTTCTTTGAAATCCTCTTTGCCGCAATCTTTGTAGATGGTTTAGCGAGCGTTCTTAGCAGTATCCATACGCCAGAATGGCTCATCGCATTTCTCGCAAATGGGACTGGGGAAGGTATCAAAACGGTAGCTTCCTTTATTCCAGTGTTAGCCATGATGTTCTTCTGCTTATCACTCTTAGAAGATTCTGGTTATATGGCACGTGCGGCAATGGTTGTAGATCGAGGAATGCGCGCGATCGGACTTCCCGGTAAAGCATTTGTCCCGATGCTCGTGGGATTTGGCTGCAATATCCCTGCGATTATGGGAACGAGAACTTTAGAAAATCATCGCGATCGTTTAATGTCGATTATGATGATTCCTTTTATGTCCTGCGGTGCCAGATTACCAGTTTATGCACTATTTGCCGCGATTTTCTTTCCTAACAATGTAGGATTAATTGTCTACTGCCTTTACCTTTTAGGAATTTTTGTCGCCATTCTCACAGGATTTGCGCTGAAATTCTCTATTTTAAAAGGTCCTAATACGCCCTTTATTATGGAACTGCCGGCGTATCATCTCCCCACATTTAAGGGAATTTTCCTTGCCACATGGGAACGCTTAAAAAGCTTTATTGTTCGTGCGGGAAAAGCCATTATCATCGTTGTTGCAGTCTTAGGTATTCTCAATAGTTGGGGCAATGATGGTTCATTTGGCAATGCTGATACTGAAAAATCCGTTCTCTCTTCCATTGGGAAAACAATCACGCCCATCTTTGAGCCAATGGGCATCACCGAACAAAACTGGCCAGCAACCGTGGGGATCTTCACCGGCATTTTTGCCAAAGAAGCCGTTATCGGCACCATGAATTCCCTCTATTCCGAGGGCGGAAATGATGAAGATTTCGAGTTTTGGGAAACAGTCAAAGAAGCCTTTGCGACAATTCCTGAAAACTTAGCAGGAGTTCCGGCACTTCTTCTAGATCCTTTAGGCATTCAGGAACAAGTAGCAGATGGCGATCTCGATGCCATTAAAGAGAGCAACGAAGTGAATGATGAAACTGTGACAAAAATTCAGCAGTACTTCACATCAGAAGCCGCCGTTATTGCCTACTTGATCTTTATCTTGCTCTACACGCCATGTGTTGCGGCATTAGGTTCTGTCTATCGTGAAGCGGGTTTAAAATGGACCCTCTTAGTCGCAAGCTGGACCTTCATTATTGGCTGGATTTTAGCAACGGGTTATTACCAATTCCATCTACTTAACCAAGGTTCTTCAAGCGCTCTCTTCTGGATCATCGGTTTAGCAATCGCTCTATTTGCGCTCTTTATGTTATTGCGATGGATGGGGAAAGCAGAAATCTTCTCACAGAGCCAAGCGATTATTGCCCAAAGCCATGTAAAAGCGCCCTCTGACAAATGTTGCCACTAAGCGGTAATCTCTATGTTACTCATCCAAATTCGTGATTATATCCTCAAGCGGCAAGAAGTAACTCTCACAGAGCTTGCGATACATTTTCAAATGCCGGAGTCTGCTATCGAAAAAATGGCAGATCTCTGGCTACAAAAGGCACTGCTCGAAAAACTGCAACAACAATGTCAGGATCTTGATTCAAACTCGGGCTGCGGCGGCTGTACATCAACCTGTTCAATGAAAAATATTGCCCCAAAAACTTCAAAATCATTAGTGCTTTATCGATCCTTACCATCAAAAAAATAACGAAAAAACCTGATTCCATGACAGAATCAGGTTTTTTATTAAGATTACTCATAATAAAGCAGAATAGATCTGCCGTTAAATCTTCTCTTTTAAAATACGAAGACTATTCATGATCACAAGCAAACTTGCACCAACATCCGCAAAGACTGCAGCCCACATACTTTCATAACCAAAGAGAATCGCGATAAAGAACACGGCTTTAATCCCTAATGCCGCAATAATATTCTGCTTAATCAAACGAACCGTTTTACGAGAAACATCTACAAAGAACGGTAACTTCGCAAGATCATCATCCATGATCGCCACATTCGCCGTTTCGATCGACACATCACTCCCAATTGCGCCCATCGCAAACCCTACATCCGCTTTTGCTAATGCCGGCGCATCATTAATCCCATCACCGATCATGCCAATTGCTTGTTTTCCGACTTGATGGCTCGATAAGATCGCGAGCTTATCCTCTGGCAATAATGCGCCATGCGCTTCCTCAATCCCAATCTCTTTTGCCACATGATTCACCGCACCCACATGATCTCCAGATAACAGAATCGGCTGGATTCCTTGTGCTTTCAAAGCATTCAATGAAGCCTTCGCATTTGCTTTAATGGGATCGGCAACCGTAAAGATCGCACGGACACGTCCTTGATAAGCGAAAATCGTTAAGCTTGCCCCCATTGCTTCAATACGCGCTAACTCAGATTCTACCGGCGCTAAATCGACATTATTTGCCTGCATCATTTTTCGGTTACCTAATAACAAGCGTTCGCTCTCCGCAAATCCTTGCGTTCCGTGACCGGCAACTGCCGCAAAATCATCGATGTCCACAAACGTCATATCACTGCCGGCAACAATCGCTTTTGAGATAGGGTGATCCGAGCGAGATGCTAAACTTAATGCTAAACGTGCTAATAACGTATCAGCTACATCAAGTTTCCCCCCTGTTTCAGAAAAATAAAGCACTTCACTTAACACCGGCTTACCAATTGTTAACGTGCCAGTTTTATCAAAAGAGAGGTGCGTCAAATGTGCACCTTTTTCGATGAACTCGCCACCTTTCACTAAGATGCCATGACGCGCTAATTGCGTTAAAGCACTGACAACGGCAACCGGCGTTGAGATCACCAAAGCACAAGGACAGGCAATAATCAGAATCACTAATGCTTTATAGATTGAATCGAACCAGCTCATCCCAAATATCGGAGAAATCACAGCAATCAAAATCGCAATGATAAAAACAATTGGGGTATAAATTGCCGCAAACTTATCGATGAAACGCTGTACCGGCGCTTTCTTCACCTGTGCTTCTTCAATTGTTCGCACAATCTTCGCTAATGTGGAATCTTTAGAGGTCGATGTCGCGCGATAATCGATTTCACCTTGCTGATTAATACTCCCGGCATACACAGTCTCTTCCACAGACTTATCCACAGGCATACTTTCGCCAGTAATTGCGGATTCATCAAAGCTCGAATTCCCACGGATAATCACGCCATCCAATGGCAAACGTCCGCCGGGAATCACTCGAATCACATCATTTAGCGCAACCTCTTCAACCCGTTTTTCAACAACGCCGGCATCGGTCACAACCATCGCAGAATCCGGCGCTAGCTTTAAGAGCTTTTCCACAGCATTTTGCGCTTTCGTTAAAGATTTCGCCTCAATAATCTCCGCCAATGTAAAGAGGAATATCACCATGGCGGCTTCTGGGAATACGCCGAGAATTACCGCGCCTGTTACCGCAACACTCATCAATGCATTGATATTTAACGTGCGATTTTTAATGGCAATCCAACCTTTTTGATAAGTCGTTAATCCCACTAACGCAATCGTAATAAAGGCAAATAACGCGCTCCAACCCATTCCCCAGCCGGCAAACTCAAACACTTCTGAAATCGCTGCCGAGATTCCGGCAAGTACTAAACGCGGTGTTTCATATTTCTCATATAACGTCTTTTCAACCACGATCGCTTCGCCATCAGTCACCAAAAATGGCGTCATGTTCAATTTTTTAATTTTTTCAACAACCGGCGTAATCTCTCCCTTATGGATCACATATGCTTCACGCTTCATGTAATTAAAATGGAGTGCATGAATCGATGGTTCATTCGCTAACGCTTTCTCGATTAAGACCGATTCCATCGGACAATCCATCTCTTTAATATAGAGAATATCTTGCGTATATCCTGCCGGAATATCGCTCTCCTTTGCATCATGATTCTCTTCCGGCAATGCACAGCAACTATCGCCCTCGTGAGAATGTCCATGATCGTGATCGTGATCGTGATCGTGATCGTGATCGTGTGGAGCTTGCGCATCATCGCTGTGATTATCAACTTTAGAACAGCATTGATCAGCTACTTCAT
>DXHP01000048.1 GCA_019113305.1 Candidatus Ignatzschineria merdigallinarum
TTAGCTCTGATAATATTTTATATCTATGAAGTGAGAAATATTTCATATTCATTACTGATCATCAATTACATCTGATAATGATAGGTTTCTCAGAGATTGTGTTGATATAAAAATAGGAATGTGAAAAGACGATTTTATGTAGATAAAATCGTCTTTTCAAGAGGCTAGGGTTACTTCGTCTTAAATTGTCCGTAAGCCATAATTTTTTCGTAACGTTGTTCAAGAAGTTCATCAACGGATAATGTTGAAAGTTGATCAAGCGCCGTAGTGATCTCTTTCTTGATATTGTCACTCATTACTTTGTAGTTACGGTGAGCACCACCTTTAGGTTCAGTGATGATGGCATCAATGAGTTTTGCATTCATATTTTTATCGGCAGTAACGCCCATCGCTTCGGCAGCTTCCTTGTTTTTTTCAGCACTCTTCCAAAGAATTGAAGCACAGCCTTCAGGAGAAATCACTGAGTAAATAGAATATTGAAGCATCATGACACGGTCACCAACAGCAATTGCTAAAGCACCACCAGAGCCACCTTCACCCGTAACAGTGCAGATAACTGGTACACGAAGTTTGCTCATCTCTAATAAGTTGCGCGCAATAGCTTCACTTTGACCGCGCTCTTCGGCACCAATACCAGGGTATGCGCCTGGGGTATCAATAAAAGTGACGACAGGTACATTAAATCTTTCAGCGAGTTTCATTAAGCGAAGTGCTTTACGATAACCTTCAGGGCGTGGCATACCAAAGTTTCGTTTAATTTTTTCTTTGGTATCACGGCCTTTTTGGTGACCGATGACCATGACTGATCGACCATTAATTCTTGCTAATCCACCAACAATGGCAGCATCATCAGCATATGCTCGGTCGCCGTGAAGCTCTTGGAAGTCATCACAAATCAAACTGATATAGTCTAATGTGTAAGGACGAAGAGGATGGCGAGCAAGTTGCGTTACTTCCCATGAAGTCAGCTTAGAAAAAATCTGTTCTAATTTTGCATTTTTCTTTTTTTCTAAAGCATCAATCTTGTCGGTAACATCGATATCAGCATCTTGAGCCCAATTTTGAAGCTCATTAATTTTAGTTTGAAGCTCAAAAATTGGGGCTTCAAAATCGAGGTAATTCGTATTCAACACAATACTCCTAAGAAAATCGATATGTTCTATAAAATACCATATCTTCACGTAATAGTAAGCTAAAGAATTATACGCGAGCTGGAATCTTTTCGCGATGTTCTTTCAATTTAGATGAGATTTGGAAAGCGAGCTCTAGGCTTTGTTGAGCATTCAATCTAGGATCGCAATGGGTATGATAACGATCTTCTAAATCTTTAGACGTGATATTTTGTCCTCCCCCTAAGCATTCTGTAACATCTGTTCCAGTCATTTCAAAGTGAACGCCGCCGGCATAAGTCCCTTCCGCATTGTGAGCATCAAAGAAGTTAATTACTTCTGCTAAAATTCTGTCGAATGGGCGAGTTTTATAACGATTTTCAGTAATTGTATTACCATGCATTGGATCACAGCTCCAAACAACATGACGACCTTCATTTTTAACAACTCGAAGAAGACGTGGGAGGTGCTCTAAGATATTATCCGCTCCCATGCGTGTAATAAGCGTGAGTTTTCCAGGCTCATTATTAGGATTGAGTGCATCAATCAGACGAATAAGTTCATCATCACTCATTTTTTGACTGACTTTCACGCCGACAGGATTTGCAATACCTTTTGCGAATTCAATATGTGCACCATCTAATTGGCGGGTTCTTTCTCCGATCCATACCATGTGCGCTGAAGTGTTGTACCAATCTCCAGTTGTGGAGTCCGTTCTTGTCATCGCTTCCTCATAACCTAAGAGGAGCATTTCGTGGGAGGTGAAGTATTCTGTTTCGCGAATAATCGCGTTATTAGGATCAACACCACATGCTTGCATAAACTTAAGAGCATCTTGAATACGAGTAGCAAGATCAATATAACGTTCTGCTTGCGGTGATTTCTCCACAAAGCCCATCGTCCAGCGTTGTACGCGATGAAGGTCTGCATAACCTCCTTTTGCAAAAGCGCGAAGCAGGTTGAGGGTTAAACCAGATTGTGCATAAGCTTGCCATAAACGTTCAGGATTAGGCTCACGTGCTTCTGGTGTAAATTCGATGCCGTTAACTACATCTCCGCGATAGCTTGGGAGGGTAATGCCATCTATTGTTTCAGTGTCTGATGAACGGGGTTTTGCAAACTGACCAGCAATACGACCAACCTTGATCACAGGGCTACTTGCCGCAAATGTGAGGGTAATTGCCATTTGTAATAATACTCGGAAAGTATCACGGATATTATCAGAGCTGAAATCAGCGAAGCTTTCAGCACAATCGCCGCCTTGAAGTAAGAATGCCTTACCATATACCGCATCTGCAAGTTGTGCTTTAAGAGATCTTGCTTCACCCGCAAAAACGAGTGGTGGAGCTTTACGAAGACGATCTTCAACAGCTTTAAGGGCTGCTTCATCTTTGTAGTTCGGCATTTGCATTGCCGGGAAGTTTCTCCAACTAGATGGGGTCCAAATCTGGCTCATAATTTATTTTCCTATGTTCTATTTTTGAGTTTAATAATGAGTGTTGAAAGGTTAAAAGACTCATAAAAAATGCCTTAAGACCGATGGCTTAAGGCATTTTAACACTGTTTCTAAATTCCCCTGAGGGCAGGGTGAAAGACTCTTTTAAAAGTAGAGTATTAGAATTTAGTTTTTAGATTGATCAACAAGGCTGTTTTCAGTAATCCATGGCATCATTGCACGGAGTTTAGCACCTGTTTTTTCAATTGGATGTTCTGCCGTTAAGCGTCTAAGCGCAGTCATTGAAGGATAGTTTGTCATGCCTTCTTGAATAAACATTTTTGCATATTCACCTGATTGGATGCGATAGAGCGCATAACGCATTGCATCTTTAGTATCTTCTGTAATGATTTCAGGACCTGTGACGTACTCACCATATTCTGCGTTGTTTGAGATTGAATAGTTCATATTTTCAATCCCGCCTTCATACATTAAGTCTACGATCAGTTTTAATTCATGTAAGCACTCAAAGTATGCCATCTCTGGCGCATAACCTGCTTCTGTTAATACTTCAAAACCTGCTTTTACAAGTTCAACGGCACCGCCACAAAGAACGGCTTGTTCACCAAAAAGGTCTGTTTCAGTTTCTTCTTGGAATGATGTCTCGATAACACCGGCTTTACCACCACCATTTGCTGAAGCATATGAAAGTGCGATATCACGAGCTTTACCTGTCGAATCTTGGTAAATTGCGATGAGTGTTGGAACGCCACCACCTTTTACATATTCTGAACGAACAGTGTGACCAGGACCTTTTGGTGCAACCATTACAACATCAAGATCTTTACGTGGAACAATTTGATTGTAGTGAATGTTAAAACCATGAGCAAAAGCAAGTGTTGCGCCATTTTTAAGATTTGGCTCAATTGCATCACGATAAACTGCTGGTTGATTTTCATCAGGAAGAAGTACCATGACGAAATCAGCCGCTTTAGTCGCTTCTGCGATTTCTTGTACATTATGGCCTGCATTCACGGCTTTATCCCATGAAGCACCGCCTTTACGAAGACCGACGATAACGTTGACACCTGAATCTTTAAGGTTCTGTGCGTGCGCGTGACCTTGTGAACCGTACCCAATGATTGCAACGGTAGTGTTTTTGATTAATGAGATATCGGCATCTTTATCGTAAAAAACATTCATCTTAAATATCCTTTATATAATTCTTTTTTGTTATCGATCTATCAGATTTTAAATAAAGTGAAAAAGTCTGACAGATCGCTATTTAATTACTTTAATAATTTTTAGTGGCTAAAGTATCGAACTTTAGAGTGTTAAGCCTTTTGCACCACGAACAAGTCCAAGCGCACCTGAACGAACAATCTCAATAATGCCAAGCTCAGTCACTGCAACGATAAATGCATCGAGCTTTTCTTGAGTTCCTGTCATTTCAATTGTGTAAGAAAGTGGTGTGACGTCGATGACGCGACCTCTGAACATCTCATTGATACGAAATAGCTCTGATCGGTTTTGGCCTTCGGCTTGAACCTTGATTAGCATCATTTCGCGTTCAACATATGCACTATCGCAAAGATCCGTGAGTTTGACAACATCTATGAGTTTATTCAGTTGTTTTACAATCTGTTCAACGACATGGTTGTTGGCAATTGTCACTAAGGTCAATCTTGCAAGAGATGGATCATCAGTTGCGGCAACACTTAAGCTATCAATATTGTAGCCACGTGCGGAAAATAGGTTTACTACCTTAGATAGTGCGCCGGCTTCGTTCTCCATTAAGATCGAAATAATATGACGCGAAGTTTCTGTATTAAATGTCATCTTTTTTCTCCCTTAAACTTGGCTTAAGCCGTCTTTTACCGTGTTTTCCATTTTATCGCGACCCGCTAAGATCATTTCGTGATGACCTTTTCCGGCAGGAATCATTGGGTAAACATTCTCGCTGGGATCGGTGATAAAATCGAGGAATATGGTCTTATCTTTCTGTTTGAAAGCTTCTCTTAAAGCAGGCTCTACATCACTTGGTTTGTGAATTTGAACGCCACTATGCCCATAAGCCTCTGCTAATTTAACAAAGTCAGGAAGCGAGTCAAAGTAACTCATACAGTAACGTTTTTGGAAGAAGAATTCTTGCCATTGACGTACCATTCCTAAATAGCCATTGTTAAGGTTAATAATTTTTACAGGAGAACAGTATTGCAACATCGTTGATAGCTCTTGGAGCATCATTTGAATACTACCGTCGCCTGTAATACATGCAACATCTCTGTCAGGACGCGCAATTTTTGCGCCCATTGCCGCTGGAAGACCAAAGCCCATTGTGCCAAGACCACCAGAGTTGAGCCATTGACGTGGCTCATCAAATGGGTAATATTGTGCAGCCCACATTTGGTGTTGTCCTACATCTGAAGTAACAATGGCTTTGCCTTCGGTAACCTCAAAGAGTTTTTCAACCACAAATTGCGGTTTGATAATGACATCACTTTTCTCATAGGCAAGTGATTTCATATCACGCCACTCGGCAATTTGATCCCACCATTTTCCAAGCGCTGTTTGGTCAAGTTGACCTTTTTGCTGCTGATGGATGTTGTTGAGTTCTTCAAGTACTGGTTGTAATTGCCCAACGATTGGAAGATCGACGGCAATATTTTTGGCGATTGAAGAAGGATCAACATCAACGTGAATGATTTTTGCATAAGGACAGAACGATTCTAGGGTTCCGGTGATTCGGTCATCAAATCGAGCACCTAATGCCACTAATACATCACAGTGATGCATTGCCATGTTGGCTTCGTAAGTTCCATGCATACCAAGCATGCCAAGGAATTGTTTATCGGTTCCCTCGTAAGCACCTAATCCCATTAGAGTACTTGTGATAGGGAGATTTAGATCTTTTACAAACTGGCGAAGCTCATTGTGGGCTTCACCGATGATCACGCCGCCGCCGGTATATACCATTGGGCGTTCTGCTTTCATAATAAGATCGTATGCACGAGCGATTTGCTTCGAATGTCCTTTAACTGTTGGGTTATAAGAACGCATACTGATCTCTTTTGGATAATCAAATTCTGCCTCATGAACCGTAATATCTTTTGGAAGGTCAATAACAACGGGGCCTGGTCGGCCTGTTGTGGCAATATAAAATGCTTTTTTTATTGTGATTGCGAGATCATTCACATCTTTCACTAAGAAGTTATGTTTCACACATGGAAGGGTAATTCCGACTGTATCAACTTCTTGGAAGGCATCATTTCCGATTAAGCTTGTGGCAACTTGTCCTGAGAGGACAATCATCGGAATAGAATCCATATAAGCAGTTGCAATACCTGTGACAGCATTCGTGAGTCCAGGACCTGAGGTAACTAGGACGACGCCTGGTTTACCTGTTGTGCGCGCATAACCATCGGCAGCATGAGTGGCTGCTTGTTCATGGCGGACCAGGACGTGTTCAATTTTGTCTTGTTTGTAAATCTCATCGTATAGGGGTAATACGGCACCACCAGGGTAACCGAAGATACACTCCACATTTTCCTTGATTAAGGAGTGGATGATGATTTCTGCACCGCTTAATTTCACAGGATCTCCTCTTTATTTATAAATATATAATCTCAGTCAAACGAGCATCTTGAGACGCTTCATATTTTGTTCAAACTCAATAGCAAGTAGTGGTGCCTGAATTTGAACATTGAATATGAAGAGTAGAATCGTTTTTATTTCGTCTTTGGATTTGGTCTGATTTTATTTTATTGAATCAGGGTTAATTCGTTACTGTTTAAAATCTTTCGATACGAATTAACTTCGTTTCCTCAATGCCCTCAATTAACATAGCACTATTAAGGAGATTTTCTACACTTTCTTCAATTGTTTTTTCGCAAACAACAATAACTCTTTGATTTTCATTGTAAAGTTTAATTTTAAAAGACGTATGTAGCTGATCTGTAGCTAAACTCTTTAACTGAGCTAAAAGTGCCTGACTATCGGCATTGTCATCATATTTGAAATGAATATAATAACCTGCATTAAAGGCGGACTTCGGCAGTATTGAAAGTGGCGAAAGATTATTCACTTTGTATCCTAATGCCGGCGCACTATATTGCGTCTGTTGGTTATGAATAATCTCTATTAAATCTGCGATGACAGCAGAAGCTGTTGCTTCGCTACCAGCACCTCGGCCACTTAAAAATTGCTCACCAACGGCATTACCTTGGATAAAAACACCATTTAAAACGCCATTTACATTGGCGAAAGCATGCGTTAAGGGAACGAGTGTAGGTTGAACGCGTAGTTCAACGCCTTGCTCACTGCGACGCGCAATTCCGAGATGTTTAATGGCAAAGCCTTCTTGACGGCTAATGGTAATATCTTCTTTCGTAATGGTATCAATGCCTTCGATGTGCATTGTATCAAATTGCAGTGGCATCCCAAATGCGGTCGAAGCAAGAATTGTCAATTTATGTGCGGCATCAATTCCTTTGATATCGAAAGTTGGATCAGCTTCAGCATAACCTAGGGCTTGAGCCTCTTTTAAACATTCTGAGAAATCAGTACCTTTATCGGTCATTTCCGTCAAAATATAGTTGGAGGTGCCATTAATAATTCCCATGACGGAATCAATTTGGTTTGCAGCTAAACCTTCTCTTAATGTCTTTAAGATTGGAATTCCACCAGCGACAGAAGCTTCGAAACGAAGGAAGACCTTGTTCTCTTCAGCAAGACGAAGAAGCTCATTGCCGTGAAGCGCAATTAGCTCTTTATTGGCAGTAATTACTGACTTGCCATTAGTAAGCGCGGTTTTAATATAAGTGAGAGCTGGCTCAATGCCACCAATGAGCTCAATAACAATATCAATATCATGGTTGTTAATAATCTCATCAATATCGGTGGTGAGATTTAATTGGTAAGGATTCTCTCTTTCAAGAGTTCGAACAAAGACTTTTTCAATGATCGGTGTTCGTGTTATTCGACGAATAATGTCTGCTTGATTTTTTGATAATACAGAGGCGACGCCAGAGGCAACAGTGCCAAGACCAATTAGTCCTACTTTAAGAGGCTCCATGATAGATTTAAATTCTCCAATGATTAATGAACAAAAATGATTTTTAGTATTTGATTAAAATTAATAGGTTACTAAAAGGATCATTAAGGATTGAAAAAGAGTACTTTTGTTGGATGTTTTGCTTTACAAATACGCTTTTTTTCAGTTTACCTGATTTTTTAGAAAGTGGAAAACCTGCGCACATCTTTAGCAATTTTGTTGCCAGAAGTGGTAATCAATAGGGTTCTTTTTGAGAAATATTGAGCAGTTAATATATTTTAAATTGGTATAAGATGCCAGTAAATAAGGAGATTAAGATCGATTAGAGTGGATATTAATTCGTTTACTGGCATCTTCTTATTATCCTGTCAGAATTGTAATATCATGGTGTTACGATAATGTGGTCATGGCATTTACGCAGGCTTCTGCACCTAGAAAAATCTCATATGGTGTAGCGTTACTATCCATATAAGCACCACTTGTAATGATGGCGTGTTGTGGATCTGTATAGGCTTCGTTAAGCGAAGTTTCAATATGATCGATATCCCACTCTTTTAGTGCCGGCAAAAATCCCTCAGCATTAGCTGCTTTACCAAAGGTTAAGGTGGCATCCTGAATGCCGAGCTCTTTAAGCGCAATAGCAACTGCCATCGGTGCTGCGCAAATAGCGATTAGGGGCTTTTTAGTGACGATAGCTTCTTTAATTTTATCGCCAATATCGGGTTGTAAAGATGCGTGGAGACCTTTATCAAGGAAGTTTGTGAAGTTCTTAATAACACCAAAACCACCTGCCATCGCGATGCCATCAACTTCTGATAGGGTTAATTCTTCAATGGGTTTAATGTTACCACGAGCAATTCTAGCTGCTTCTTCTAAGATGTTGCGGTTTGGCGTTAACTCTTCGCCTGAAAGGTGTTCAATAGTATCTTTTTGATGACGATTAGGAGCATAAAAGGAAACGGTATATCCAGCCTTTGAGAGCGCGATGTTCAAGGCAGAAGCTTCTGTGATTTCAGCGCCATCTAAGTGACCACAGCCTGCAAGAATTAAAGCAAAATGTTTTGTACTCATCGTTCTTTTCTCCTTTGAATAGGAAGGTAATAATTAACACTCGACTGCTTTTTACGTTAAAATAAGCGGATAAATCAGTCTATTCTTACCATAACAGCATAAAAAGAATGTCGATGAATGACAAGAAATTAAGGGAGTTCAAAGCGGTATGAAGAAATTTTTTAATCTTTTTCTATTTTTAGTATGTGTGACTTATCCCGTCTCATTTGCGGAAGATTCCAAGTTTCAAGAGCCTTTGGTTGCTGAAGAGGGAATAGCTGAGGTCGTTGAGCCGACTTTTTATGATGATGCTGAAAATAGAGAGATTTATGATTTTTTGGCCGCAGAAATTGCAGCAAAGAGAGAGAACTGGGATGATGCAAAGCAACATTACGATGAACTTTTAGCAAAAAAGAATGATCCTGAAATCTTAGAGCGCCGTATTCAATTGGATCTCGCGGAAGGAAATATTGGGGAAGCATTACCTTTTATTCAACGATTGGTGATTCAAGATCCTAAAAATTTAAAAAATTATAACCTTCTTGCTGAAGCTTATATATTAACCGGTGATTTAGAGTATGCGGCGAAAACTTACCATCATTTAGTAGAATTACTCTATTTGACGAATGATGGGGAGATGGAAGTATCGCCATATTTTGCGATTTTGAAAAAGTTTCATGAGTTTGAATTACCTTTAGAAACGCAAGTTGTTTTATTTAAAAATCTTGCGGCGCTTGAAGAGTACGATACTTTCCCATTGGTGTTATTAGCTGGCTTTTTAATTGATAATTCACGACTTTCAGAAGCAGAAAGTTATCTAGAACGCGCAATACAATTAAATCCGGAAAACCCAAAGATCTACGCATTATATACGTATATTTATTGGAATATGGCAACGCCGGAAAAAGCGATTGATTTATTAGAAGAAGCTTATGCCAAATATGAGGATCCTGAAATTGGATTGGAATTAGCGAATGCGCTTATTTCGAATTTTGATTATGAAGATGCATATCAGCATCTTGTGCGTTTAATGATTTCAACGAATGAAGCACCGATTGTTTTTGAGAAGTTTATCGGTATGGCTTATGTGATGGGAAATTATGACAATATTCTTGAGATGTTAAATCTCCGTTTAGATCAACCAGAGGTTTTAACACGTTCAGTATTGAATTTATTCTACTTCTCAGAGATTTTAGGAAATAGTGAAAACCTTTTAAAAGTCTTGCCGGAAATCGCGGATCCAACACCTGAATATCAGGAAGCATTATTGACGATTAAGGCTAAAGTGGCTTTAAGTGAAAAAAATTATCAGCAATTTGAGCAATATTTTGAAGAAATTAAAACGTTAGAAATTTATGACCAAGCGGCATTGTCATTAAAGAAAATGATGATTTTGTTAGATGCCAAAGAGCTAGTATTACTTGATAAAGAACTCGCATTATATGGCGATCTTTTAGGGATTAATAATGGTGCATATTTAGCTTATTTAAAAGCGATGAGTGCATTTGGGCGAGAAGATTATGAAACGATGATTGATATTTTTCAGGCAGAAATTCGTGCAAATCCACAAGATGCGATTGCTTATAATGCATTAGGTTTTTCTTTAGTAGAAATTGATCCAGCGAATGCAAAGACAGCATTACCATTTATTTCTAAAGCAAATTTATTAATGCCGAATCAAGACTTTATTGAAGATAGTTTAGCGTGGACCTATTACCAATTAGGGGATTTGACACGTGCGAAAAAATATATCGAAAAAGCGTATCACAAGAATAAAGATCCAGAGATTATTGCTCATTACATTGTGATTTTAGATGCGTTAGGGGAAACCGACAAAGCAAAAGAACTTTATCATAAATTTGATCTTTTCTTTGGTAAATCGGAGAAGAGAGAAGTTCTTCAGCAACATCTAAAATGGGTAGAGTAATGATGCAGATTGAAAAGAAGTTGAGAAGAGGAAAGCGAGGAATATTCGCTTTTCTACTTTTAGTCACAATCATGATTAGTAACGCTATTTTTGCTGCAACGATTGTGGGAACCGGTCGTGCTGAGAATCGAAATGGTGAATTGCTCATAGTTTTTCCTTTAAGTCAGCAGATTAAATTTAATAGTTTCAGATTGCAGAATCCTGAACGATTAGTGGTGGATATTCCCAATGCTCAATTACAGACAAAGGTCACATCATTGCCAATTACTTCGGCATTTGTTGGTGGCGTTCGTTTAGGAACGCAGCAAGGAACGGATCTGCGTGTCGTGATTGATCTGCGCCAAGGGAATGTGCCGGCAAGTGCGGCAGTTGTACGAGGTCGTGTCGGTTATGAATTAGTCATTGCGATTGGTGCTTCAGCTGGTAGTGTTCGGCAAGATTTGGCGGCATCAGGACAGACAGTAGTGACACAGCCGCAAGAGATTCAGGTTGCAAAATCAGTTCCGAAGAAGAATATTCTGATCGTGCTAGATCCTGGTCACGGTGGAAAGGATCCGGGTGCTCATGGAAAAGCAGGGACTCGTGAAAAAGATGTTGTATTACAAATTGCAAAAACCTTGCAGCAAAAGATTAATCGCGAACCTAATATGAAAGCGATTATGACGCGCGATAATGATACGTTTGTCCCACTTCGTGAGCGTGTGCTTTTTGCAAGACGACACAAAGCCGATATGTTTATCTCTATTCATGCGGATGCCGGTTCTGCAAAAGCAGATGGTGCTTCAGTCTATATTTTGTCAACAAGCGGCGCTTCTAGTGAAGCTGCTCGTTTATTGGCACGTGCCGAAAACCAATCTGATTTAATCGGAGGCGTTAAAATTTCAGATAAAGATAATGCAATCGCATCGATGTTGCTGGATTTATCACAAGAAGCGACGATTGAGTCTTCTAATGCGCTTGGAAATCATCTCCTTAAAAAGTTAAGTCAACATGCAAACTTGCACAAGAGGCAGGTTGAGAGAGCAGGGTTTGCGGTCTTAAAAGCGCCAGATATCCCTTCTGTACTTGTTGAAACAGGATTTATTTCGAATCCTAAAGAAGAGCAAAATCTTCGGAGTAAAAAACATCAAGGACGATTGGCTGATGATATTCTTGCTGGGATTAAAGCGTACTATAAAGAGCGTCCGGCAACAGAGCTGGTTTATACGACTGTTGTGCAGCGTGCTGATAACAGTTCGGCGCAAGTATTAGCGCAGCAGAATATGCCGCAAGCGGTGCCAACTCAGCCGGTTCAATCGCAACCAACATTGCCGGAATTAGTATTAGAATCTAATACTCAAAATTCCCAAGAGGTTGTAAATCAGATCTTAAATGATGCACCTCAAGTTAGTGTTTCAACGCCGCCGGTATCGATAGGTGTGCAATTTCCTGAGCCTTCAGGATCTGCTATTGAGTTAATTTCTGATGGAGTTCCGGCAAGATCTTATACAACGATCCGGGGTGATGCATTATCTGATGTTGCAGCAAAGTTTAAGGTGAGTGAATCTGCCTTGAAAAAGGTGAATAATTTGCCAGATAATCAATTGCGAGTACCTGTAGGTACGATTTTAACAATCCCTTAGATTTGGGATAAGATGTTGTAATGGATCTAATTGTAAAAGCGTATAGAAAATGTTTCTATGCGCTTTTTTATATTGGTTTTCCTCCTTGATTTAGGATTTTATGATTTATCAATAAAGATATTCCTCTAATAATATTTGATAGATAATTATTCAGATAAAGGGTATGTTCTTATATAAGCCCTTTGATTTTTGAAGGATATTCTAAAGTGATTATTTTAGGAGATATTGTATGAAAAAATTAGCGGATTTAACCCCAAATCTTCGTCCACAAGCTTCCTATCAACTATTGATAGATGGCACATGGTCTGATGGTTCTCAAAAGAAAACATTTGAGAGTTTTAACCCGGCAACCGGTGAAAAATTAACAACGATTGCTGTTGCCGAGAAAGATGATGTTGATCGTGCAGTAGAGACTGCGTGGAAAGCCTTTGAAACATGGAGTAAAACTTCACCACAAGAGAGAGCAAAATATCTTCTAGAAATAGCTGATCGCTTAGAAGCAGAAGCAGAGCGTTTTGCCACATTAGAAACGTTGGATAATGGAAAGCCAATTCGTGAAACAACGAATGTGGATGTGCCGCTTGCCGTGGATCATTTCCGTTACTTTGCCGGTGTGATTCGTGCGGAGAGTGATGAAGCAAATCTGATTAATCAAGATAGTTTAAGTATCGTTTTAAGTGAACCTATTGGCGTTGTAGGACAAATTATTCCATGGAACTTCCCATTATTAATGGGCGCTTGGAAAATTGCGCCGGCGTTAGCAGCTGGAAACTGTATTGTTATTAAACCTTCTAGTGATACGTCAATTTCTGTTTTAGAGCTTGGAAGAATTTTAAATGAAGTTCTACCCAAAGGTGTCGTGAGTGTATTAACGGGCGGTGGTTCGACTACAGGAAATCATATTTTAGAGCATGAAGGTTTTAGTAAATTTGCTTTTACGGGTTCTACTGAAATTGGTTATAACGTTGCGAAAGCGGCGGCAGATAAGCTTATTCCAGCAACTTTAGAGCTGGGAGGGAAATCTGCTAATATTGTATTTGATGATGCGCAGATTGATAAAGCGATTGATGGTGCCTTGATGGGGATTTTGTTTAACCAAGGGCAGGTTTGTTGCGCCGGATCAAGACTCTTTATTCAGCGTGGGATTTATGATGAGTTTTTAAAACGCTTGAAAGAGAAATTTGAGAGCGTCAAAGTTGGTGATCCTCTAGATCCTAGCACTCAAATGGGCGCACAGATTAATGAGAAACAGTTAAAACAGATTCTGGGATATGTTGATATTGCAAGAGAAGAAGGTGCAACGATTCTTACGGGTGGTAAGCGAGCTCATGAAACTGGGGCATTTTTATGTCCAACCGCAATTACAGATGTAAAACCTAATATGCGTATCGAAAAAGAGGAAGTTTTTGGTCCTGTTGTTGCCATTATTGTTTTTGATACAGAAGATGAAGTAATCCAATGGGCGAATGACTCTGAGTACGGATTAGGGGGAGCTGTTTGGACTCGGGATATTAATCGTGCTTTCCGTGTCGCTAAAGCCGTTAGAACAGGAAGAATGTGGGTGAATACTTACAATGAATTGCCGGCGCATTCTCCATTTGGTGGTTATAAGAAATCAGGAATCGGCCGTGAGACCCATAAAATGATTTTAGATGCTTATACTCAGAAGAAAAATATCTATATCAGTTTTAATGAGAAGCTCACGGGATTCTATTAGTTCTCATTAGCGCTATCGTTATCATTTTATGATGAAATATGATCAATGAGCTTTCTGGAAAAATAAGATGTTACATCGTGATCAGTAGTCTTACATGATCTGAATAAAAGTCACGAATATTGACAGATTGATAGAAAACTTAAAGGACAAAAGAGCTAGGAAACTAGCTCTTTTTTTTACAACTGTATTAAAGTTAGTCAAATGTTACAGATTATCATTTAAAACGTTTAATTCACCTATGAAAAATCTAAATATCCCTGTAAAATAACAATCATTATCATTCGAATTGATATTCCATTTGTAAAAGGCTAGTTCTATAAACATGAGAATACGATATTGGGTTCTCATTCTCGTTATATTATCTGTGATTTCCCTTTTTGTGGGCGTCATTAATATTTCCGTGAATGACCTCTTTAATTTAACTGATGCGCAGAAACAGACAATTTTAATTAGTCGCATTCCAAGATTGATCACCATTTTAATTGCTGGCGCAAGCTTGTCGATAAGTGGTTTGATTATGCAAAAACTCAGTCAGAATCCGTTTGTATCGCCTACAACGGCAGGAACAATGGAGTCCGCACGTCTCGGGATCTTAATCGCAATTTTATTATTTGCCGGTGCATCACCAATTATTAAAATGGCGCTAGCTTTTGTGTTTGCGTTACTGGGCACGTTTGTCTTCATGAAGATTTTGAATCATATTCGCTATAAAGATGCGATTTTCGTGCCATTAATTGGTTTGATGTTTGGGGGAATTATTGGTTCTATTTCGACATTTATTGCTTATAAGTATGATCTTATTCAGAACCTTGCTTCATGGTTGATTGGCGATTTTTCGATGGTGATGGCGGGGCGTTATGAGCTGATTTACATCTCTATTCCTCTCATGATTATTGCCTATTTATATGCACATCAATTTTCCATCGCCGGCATGGGACAAGATTTTGCGAAGAACCTAGGTCTTAAATATCAGCAAATTGTGAATATTGGTTTAGCAATTGTGGCGATGATTACGGCATCTGTGATTTTAACAGTTGGAATGATTCCCTTTTTAGGGTTAATTGTGCCGAATATTGTCTCGCTTTATAAGGGGGATAATATTCGTGTAACGCTTCCTTTTACGGCGATTTTAGGAGCGGTAGTTGTTTTGGTCTGTGATATTGTGGGGCGTCTGGTGATTTATCCTTATGAAATTCCAATTAGTGTCATGATTGGGATTATCGGTAGTGCAATTTTTATTTGGTTACTCTTTAAAAAGGCGGCAAGCGCATGAGTAACCGATTAAAATTATTAATATTAGTAGCGCTGACAGTTGTGAGCGTATCGCTGTATCTCTTTTATCAATTGGGTTCTAACTGGGATTATGTATTGCCTCGCCGTGGTTACAAGGTTGCGGCAATGGTTGTTGCGGGTAGTGCCATTGCTTTTTCAACGGTGATCTTTCAAACAGTCACCCACAATCGAATTTTAACGCCGAGTATTATGGGGTTAGATTCCCTCTATCTTCTCGTACAGACATTGTTGGTGTTTTTCTTAGGTGGAAAGAACTTCGCCATGATCGGCAATGAGTGGTTATTCTTGCTCTCGGTTGGTGTTTTGGTGTTGTTTTCAATAGGATTATTTAAGGGTGTTTTAGGAAAAGAAGGGCGCTCAGTATATTTTCTATTATTAATTGGGATTGTATTAGGCGCATTATTTCAGAGTTTAGCTACATTTATGCAGGTTTTGATCGATCCAAATGAGTTTATGATTGTTCAAGATAAGATGTTTGCGAGCTTTAATAATGTCCAAGTGAAACTACTTTGGTGGTCGGTAGGGATTTTAGCCGTCACATTTATAGGTTATATTCCTTATCTGAAATATCTTGATGTTTTATCGTTAGGACGAGATCAATCGCTCAATCTAGGTGTGTCATATCAGCATATAGTGATGGTGACATTGATTGTTGTTGCGATCTTTACGGCAGTATCGACCGCTTTAATAGGGCCGATAACCTTTTTAGGTCTATTGGTCGCGAATCTTGCCTATGAAGTATTTAAAACATATCGTCATTCCATTTTGTTGGTGGGCGCTGTGTTAGTGTCAATTATTGCCCTCTCTTTCGGGCAAGTATTAGTGGAAAGAGTATTTAGTTTCTCTACGACATTGAGTGTAATTATTAACTTTATCGGGGGAATCTACTTCATGTATTTATTATTGAGGGGGAGCAAATAATGGTTATTGTTGAAAATGTTTCCAAGCTCTTTGGTCAGAAAAAAGTAGTGGATGATGTTTCTATTACGATTCCAAAGAACAAGATTACCTCGCTGATCGGACCTAATGGTGCAGGGAAGAGCACATTATTAGGAATGATGAGTCGTTTATTAACACCAGATAGTGGTAAGGTGTCGATCGAGGGTCGTTTGATCGCCGATTGGAAACACGACGAATTGGCGAAGAAGATCTCGATTTTAAAGCAGGCAAATCATTTAAATTTACGTATTACGGTCAGAGAACTCGTAGCTTTTGGTCGCTTTCCTCATAGTAAAGGTCGCTTAACAACAGAAGATCATCGTTATATCGATGAAGCGATTGAGTATATGGGGTTATCAGAACTGCAAGATAAATATGTATCTGAATTAAGTGGTGGCCAACGACAATGTGCATTTATTGCGATGGTAGTTGCGCAAAATACTGAGATTATTTTCTTGGATGAGCCATTAAATAACCTTGATATGAAGCATTCTGTAGAAATTATGCAAGTGCTTCGTAAGTTAGTGGATGAGAAAAATAAAACGATTGTTATTGTTATCCATGATATTAATTTTGCATCATGTTACTCCGATCATATTATTTCTCTGAAGAAAGGTGCCTTGGTTCATGAAGGGGAAACAGAGAAGATTATCGATAGTAATATCTTACGTGATATTTATGATATGGAAATTCCTATCCAAATGATTGATGATCGCCGTATTTGTGTCTATTTCTCGTAGTTCATGAATCTATAATAGATAGCCCTTATGATAAGTGATTTGAGAAAAGAGCATCATAAGGGGAAAAATAGATTGGGTAAATCCCTTTTTTTAAGGTATTCTAATGTGAATGATTCTCAGTTTAAAAAGTAACTGGGTATCAAATGAGTTTTTAATAATCGTGATATGTCTCTATTATCAAGAGGATATTAGGATCATGTCAGGGCTATTTAAGGTTTTAAGTCTTTAAATTAATGAGTTGTAAACTTGGTAAAATTATAAGGAGTTACCGATGAGAACAAAAATGTTTAAGAGAGTTGTGATTGCATCTGCATTAGCATTAGTTTTAGCAGCATGCGGCGATGAAAAGAAAGCAGTAGTTGAATCATCAGCGCCGGCAACAACTAATCCTGCAACAGAAACAACACAACCAGCTGCACCGAAGACAGTGACAATTAAACATGGTTCTGGTGAAACGGTTGTTCCTTTAAATGCCGATAAAGTAATCTCTTTTGACTTAGGAGCTATTGATACTTTAGAAGTGTTGGGGGTCGATATTCAAGGACTTCCAAAGGCTAACTTACCTTCATATTTAGTAGAGTATAAAGGTGATAAGTACGGTGACTTCGGGAGTTTAAAAGAGCCAAACTTTGAAGCAATTCATGCGGCAAAACCAGAAGTGATCATTATTGCATTGCGTCAAGCCGCGATGTACGATCAATTTGCTGAGATTGCGCCAACCGTAAACTTATCATTAGATGAGCAAAACTACATTGAGTCAACGATCAGTAATGTTCGTACGATTGGTAAGATGTTTGATAAAGAAGATGCTGTAGAAGCTGAAATTAAAGCGCTTCAAGATAAAGTTGCTAAAGTGCATGAGCAGACTTCTAATATGTCAGAAACAGCGCTTATTCTTCTTGTAAATGATGGGAAAATCAGTGCTTATGGTCCAGGCTCACGCTTTGGTATTATTCACGATGAGTTAGGATTTAAGCCGGCAGATAAAGGGATTCAAGTCTCTCGTCACGGCCAAACGGCATCTTTTGAATATGTGATGGATTTAAATCCTGACTATATCTTTGTGGTAGATCGTAGTGCCGTTGTGGGAAATAGCGAAACTTCGGCAAAACAAGTTGTTGAAAATGATTTAGTGAAGAATACTAATGCTTATAAAAACAACAAAATCATCTACTTAGATCCAAACGTTTGGTATCTTTCAGGCGGTGGCATTAAGTCAACAACCAAAATGGTTGACGATGTCCAAGATGCAATTAATCAGTAATTGTTAAATAGAATATTGGGTTAACGGATATTTAATATATCTGATAGTGAAGATCTGAAGAGGTTATTAATCTTTTTTAATCTTCGTTGATCTATAAAGCGTAATTCATCGTGAGTTACGCTTTTTTATTGTTTGAGAAAAATATTGTGAGGAAAAATCGATTTTTAAAGTGAGAGTATGATCGAGAGGAAGGTATTAGATGCGGTATTTTTCATTGGTATAAATAGGTATTAGCGCTTTTCTCAAGTTCGTTTGAGTTTGAAAGGAAAGAGATAGGGAATGATTAATGTCGATAATGGTCACGAATAAAAAAATCCCGACATTGAATTGAAATCAGTGCCGGGATTTTTAATGTTTTATTAAATCGTTTTAAAGTTGATTAACGACGATTTTTGCTAGCTGCAATACGTAAGCGAAGTGCGTTTAATTTGATGAAACCACCAGCATCTTTTTGATCGTATGCACCGCCATCATCTTCAAATGTTGCGATATCTTCGTCAAATAGGGAATCATCTGATTTACGTCCCACAATAATCACGTTGCCTTTATAGAGTTTAACGCGAACAACACCGTTCACAAATTTTTGTGATTCATCGATCATTGTTTGAAGCATTTCACGCTCAGGGCTCCACCAGTATCCGTTATAGATAAGGCTTGCGTATTTTGGCATTAATTCATCTTTAAGATGAGCAACTTCGCGGTCTAAAGTGATTGATTCGATTGCACGATGTGCTTTAAGCATAATCGTTCCCGCTGGTGTTTCATAACAACCACGGGCTTTCATGCCTACATAACGGTTTTCAACGATATCCACACGACCAATACCATTAGCACCAGCGAGTTTATTGAGTTGCGCCATCACGTTTGCAGGAGATGTTTCAACGCCATCAATCGCAACGATATCACCTTTACGGTAAGTTAATTCAACATAAGTTGCCTTATCGGGTGCTTGTTCTGGTGAAACTGTCCAGCGCCACATGTCTGCTTCTGGTTCGCTCCATGGATCTTCTAATGATAAGCCTTCGTATGAAATATGAAGAAGGTTTGCATCCATTGAGTAAGGTGATTTTTTACCACCACGGTCAATAGCGATGTTGTTTTTCTCTGCATAATCGAGAAGTTTTTCACGAGACATTAAGTCCCATTCACGCCAAGGAGCAATCACTTTAACGCCAGGTTTAAGCGCATAAGCACCGAGTTCGAAACGGACTTGGTCGTTACCTTTACCTGTTGCGCCGTGTGAGATTGCGTCAGCACCTGTTTCATTTGCGATTTCGATTAAACGTTTCGCGATTAATGGACGCGCGATTGAAGTACCGAGAAGGTATTCGCCTTCGTAGATTGCATTTGCACGGAACATTGGAAAAATAAAGTCGCGCGCAAATTCTTCGCGTAGATCATCAATATAGATCTCTTTTACGCCGAGTGCTTGAGCTTTCTCGCGTGCTGGTTCAACTTCTTCCCCTTGACCGATATCTGCAGTAAATGTGACTACTTCGCAATTATACTCGTCTTGTAACCACTTAAGGATTACGGAAGTGTCTAACCCGCCTGAATATGCGAGGACCACTTTATTGATTTTTTCCATTACAGTCTCCTGTCGACTTTTGGTATGAAAGATTATTTTCTAAGTTCAAAGAGATCTTCCACTTCGGGAATACTCTCTTTATCGGTGATAAATAAGATTAGATGATCATTCTGTTCAATAAACATGGAGGGCTCAATCTTCATGACTTTTCCTCGGCGGATGAGTCCGGCAACCACAACATTTTCTGGCCAACGGATTCCTTCTAAGGATTTTCCAACGATTTTTGAGGTTTCGGCATTCCCGTGGGCAATAATCTCCATTGCTTCTGACTCGCCTGATCTAAGAGAGTATACCTGAACAATATCACCTTTTCTAATGTAAGTGAGCAGGGTGCTCAACGTAACTTGTTGCGGAGAGAAAGCGAGGTCAATATTTGACTCATCTTCGATCATTTCTAAGTAAGAAGAGCGATTAATGAGAGACATTGAAAATTTTGCGCCTAAGCGTTTTGCGAGCATCGCCGACATGATATTGGTTTGATCATCATTGGTTAATGCGCAAAATAGATCTGTTTTTTCAATATTTTCTTCGAAGAGTAGGGCTTCATCGGTACAATCACCATGTAAAATCAGGCTTTTATTCAGTTTTGCAGCAAGATGATTAGCACGCTCGGCATTTGCCTCAATGAGCTTAACATGGGTAAATGATTCTAAAGCTTCAGCAAGTGAAGCGCCGATATTACCACCGCCTGCAATGGTAATACGTTTTGCTGAACGCTGTTTCGTTTGGAATTGTTCGATCACTTCTCGAGCATCAGAGCGAGCGCAGAGGAAGTAGACTTCATCATCTTCCTCTAAAATTGTATTCTCTTCGGGAATAAACTCCGTTCCTTCGCGGTATATCGCGACGTAATTAATATTTAAATGTCGAGTACGGCGTTTAATTTTGGCAAAACGGCGACCATATAGTTGAGAGTCTTTTTCAACGCCCATGGAAACAATAAGCGCTTCTCCTTTTGAGAAGCGAAGGACATCTAGAGCACCTGGTAATTCGATGATGTTTTTGATGTAGTTGGTGATTAATGTTTCAGGACTGATCACGACATCAATATGGAAGGTGGAATCGAGTTTGTTGCCAAAGAGGTCGCCATGACGCAGATAATCTTGTGAGCGAACTCGCGCAACTTTTAGTTTAATTCCAAAAACGGTATGAGCCACTTGGCAGGCGACGATATTTACCTCATCACTGGAGGTGACGGCAATAATGACATCCATGCTTTCAGCACCAGCTTCTTTTAACATCACTGGAGAGGCAGCATTTCCACGAATAGTGCGAATATCATAGCGCTCTTTTAAAGCCGCTAATGGCTCATATTGATTATCAATAATCGTGATATCATTTTGTGCTTCTTTTGATAATACATGGGCGACCGTTGAGCCAACTTGTCCGGCACCTAAAATCAGAATTTTCATTACTTCTATGGACCTTATTTATAACAGGGAAATCATACCGTAAATGCCGTTAAATTAGTACCTTTTTTCATAGCATTATGCTCTAGATATAAGATTTTAGGTGGGAAATATTTTAAAATGGACAAATTGATATCAAGTGGAAGCTATGGTACAATTTTTGCCTTAAATTCCCGGGTAAGTCTTTGCATTATCTCGCTAAATCAGTTGGATAATCCTTTGAACTTACTAATCTTTGATCATTCAATAGATAATGATTCCTCGTTAGGTGAGGTTCCTATATGGTCGGAAGCTGTTGCCCAGAAATGTCGAGAGACACCAATGGGTCAGCAGGAATAATCGAATTAAGGTTATTTCTAATACAGTGAGAATTTATATGGATTTATTTATCTCTATAAGTTCTAGCCATATAGTGCTAAAGTTTTTACGAAGGAGGGGCCTTAACCCGTATCTCGAGAGTTCTCGTTAAGGCGTCAGAAGTCACTTTTAAGATAGGAAGTCATTAAAAGTAATCTTCGAGAATCCGTTATTTTTGAAGCTAGCAAAATGCTAAAGATCGATAAAAGCTTTATTGAGAGAGTTTCTCCAAAGTGATTGATAAATGACTTTGTTGATGAGGTTTTGACTGACTTTTAGATTTTGGATATTAGATTAATATAGTAGCTTTTAAAGAAAGTAGCGTCCTTCAGGCTGTAACTTCATTCTAATTTTGTGAGAGATCATTATCGATCACGCCAAGTCATAGGAGGATGCTTATGGTTCAACGTCAAGATGCAAAAAGACCACATGAGTTCGCAGAGGAAACCGTCGGATCTCTCATGGATTTCGATTTTATCTGTGTGCCAGAAACTTATACGGTGGGTGAGGCATTTAAGTATCTGAGGAAAAACGTTCACGGAAAAGCGAATATTCATTACAGCTATGTGATCGATCCTATGGGCGTATTGGTGGGTGTTCTCTCTTTGCGTGAATTATTGGGCGCTAATGAAGAGAGTATTCTGCACGATATTATGTCGCCAACCTCTTTGAAGCTTGATTACAATTTGGATCAGGAAAAAGCGGTCAAAATCTTCCAAGATTCAGACCTTGTCACACTTCCGGTGATCGATAGTAATGGTCGAATGATTGGGGTACTTCATGTTGATGAGATGATGGATGTTCTACAACAAGAAGCGACTGAAGATATTCATAAAATGGCATCGATTTCGGTGGATGACGATGAAGAAGTGAAAGGCTTGCTCGAATCATCGATGGCATGGCTTTATAAAAAGCGTATCGGTTGGTTAGTGATCTTAGTTTTTGTCAACTTACTTTCCGGCGCCGGCATTGCGAGTTATGAGGAATTACTAAATGATCACATTTATGTAGTGTTTTTCTTGCCGCTATTGATTGCCAGTGGGGGAAATACGGGATCACAATCTACAACATTAGTAATACGGGCGATGGCGGTTGGTGATGTCACCATGCGAGATTGGGGCAAAGTCTTTGTGAAGGAAGCTTTTGTCTCCTTTGCCTTAGGATTAACAATGGCCGCGGCGATTGCCGTGATCGGTTATTATCGCGGCAGTGATTATGGCGCTGGGACTGAAACAGCGATTATTATTGCCTTATCGATGGTGATTGTGGTGATGTTTGGGGGGCTTCTGGGTGCCGTGATTCCTTTTGTCTTTAGACTCTTTAACTTGGACCCTGCGACCGCAAGTACGCCATTAATCACATCTATCTGTGATATTGCTGGTGTATTTATCTATTTGGGTATTGCGAGTATGTTCTTGCAGCTATAAAAGCGCCTAATTCAACATTATTGTTGTGATTTTGGAATCATATTTCTGCTATGATCGGTGAATCAAATCACCGATCATTTTTTTATTAAGGAAAAGGAGCGCGTATAGTGGGAATGGCAAAACAGTGGCAAAAGAACTTTATGGGTTATTTGACATGGAAAAACCTCTCCGTTTCACTGCTTGGATTTTCATCAGGATTGCCGATCTTAATGACGCTCTCAACGCTCTCTTATTGGTTATCAAAATATGGTGTTGATAAAGAATCTATTGGTTTAGCATCATTATTGGGCTTGCCGTATCTTTTGAAATTCCTATGGGCACCATTTTTGGATCTGTTTCGTTTGCCTATTTTAGGAAAGCTAGGTCGACGAAAAGGATGGATTATCTTCTTTCAGGCAATCATTATGCTTGTTTTTTTCTCTTTAGCGATGATTGATCCGAAGGAAAATCCTTATTTGTTAGGGATTCTGATTTTTCTTTTATCATGTGCTTCGGCAAGCCAAGATATAGTGGTGGATGCGTATCGTATCGATGCATTAACGGAAGATGAGCAAGCTTATGGTGCAAGTAGTTATTTCTTTATGTACCGCATGGCGATGCTATTAATGGGCGCCGGCGTTTTAGCATTATCAGATTATTTTTCTTGGACATTGATTTTTCAAGGTGTGGGGCTTTTAGTTGGCGTGATTTTGGTTTTAACGCTTTTTATTCCAGAAACGGAATCCCTCACCGCAAAAGCAAATGAGAAAAAAGAGTATACCAATCCACTCAAGCGATTTATTGAGGGATTTGAGCAGTTTTTTAAACGGGATTATGCGCTACTCTTTCTGTTATTAGTGGTTTGCTATAAGTTACCGGATGCGGTTTCTGGGGTAATGGTAACGCCTTTTTATAGTGAAATGGGCTATAGCGGCACACAGATTGGCGCCGTTTCAAAAATCTATGGACTTGTTGCAACATTAGTGGGCGCTTTTTTAGCTGCCGCAATTATCAATATTTTAGGGCTATATCGCAGCCTACTGATTTCGGCGATCTTAATTGGTGTTACCAATTTAGGTTATTTACTGATTATTGCAAAGCCCGATATTACGATGTTGATGGTCGCCATTAGTGCGGAAAATTTTATTTCAGGATTTTCTACAGCCCTGTTTATTATGTTTTTAGGATTGTTATGTGATCGTAATGCATCAGCAACGCAATATGCCTTGCTAAGTGCCTTTTCGGCGTTTGGTTTGCGCGTATTGGGCGGAGCTTCGGGATATTTAGCAACAGGATTGGGTTGGGAGAATTTCTTTATTGTGACTGCGGTGCTTTTTGTTCCGAGTTTAATTTTGATTGTGATCTTAAAATCCCAGATTCAAAAGTTAAAAGTAACGAGTTAACTGATGATAAATGAAGCGACATTTTTGCTGCCGCAGAACGTGAAAAAGCCATTAATCTGATATCAATATGGATGAGATTAATGGCTTTTGTGTATCTGATGTTTATAAAAGAGATTACAAATTACTTCTCAATTTTAAAGTCGGCAGTAATAAGGTTTTCAAGTGTTAAATTTAAAGTATCTCCGGCAGCGAGTTGTCCAACGCCTTCAGGTGTTCCGGTATAGATTAAATCACCTGCTGAAAGTCCGTAAACGTGAGAGAGATAGCTAATGATCTCGGCAATGGTGTAGAGCATCATTTTCGAGTTGCCATCTTGTTTTAAAGTGCCGTTTTGTGTGAATGTAAATTGAATATCTTTGGGATTCTCGATTTTATCAGCATTAATAAAGTCGCTGACAATCGCTGCTGCCGGGAATCCTTTACATTTTGTCCAAGGTTCCCCTTTTTTCTTAATAATATCTTGCAGATCACGAGCGGTCAGATCAAGTCCAACGCCGTAGCCACCAATGACAGCGAGAGCTTCATCTGAGGTCAGGTTGCGAGCATCTTTAGCAATATAAATCACTAATTCTGCTTCATAGTGCACAGAATTGGAAAATGCCGGCAATGTGATTGAGTCATCTTTTTGTGCTAGTGCTGAAGTAGGTTTTAGGAAAACAAGCGGTTCTGTCGGTGTTTCATTATTGAGTTCTTCAATATGCTTGGCATAGTTACGACCAATACAGAAGATGTTTTGAATAGGAAGCTGTTGATTTTCTAAAGTAATCGTTGGCTTAGACATAATTGATGCTCCTTTGTAAATGTGATTAATTCTATTTATTCGTTATTTTTTAATTTTTTACAGCTTTTAAAAGTCTTTATCGATTCTAGTATAAAAGTCATAGGATTGCTTATCTTTACGATAATCTCACATAATTTTGGAAGAAAATTCGATGAAATATTGGGGTTATAGTGACTTCATTGAAGGTTCTTTTTAGAGGCGCCAATAGATTGGATGTGGCGCTAATTTGTTACAGATCTTTTTTTATTGCAAAAATCTGACGAATTGGCTAAATAAGTGGCATTATAAAAAGAATCTCAATAATGCTGTGCCATAATAGTTCATTCATGAAATGAGGTGGTTATGATTAAAAGTAGTATGTTAAATAGTAGTATTCATCGAGTATTAGCAACGCTTGGACACACAGATCAAATCGTGATTGCAGATGCCGGTTTGCCCATCCCTCAAAGTACCGAGCGAATTGATTTGGCGCTTATTGCCGGCGTACCAAGTTTTATCGACACTTTAAAAGCGATTTTGCCAATAATGCAAGTTGAAAAGGTCATTTTAGCAGCAGAGATTCGAGCTGAAAATTCAGTGCTTCATGAAGAATTATTACAATTAATCACTTATTATTCTGAGCTTGATTCAAATAGAAAGCCGATTGAAATGATCTATGTGCCACATGAGGCATTTAAAGCACAGACGCGACTTGATTCCTGTAAAGCAGTGATTCGTACCGGAGAATGTTCGCCTTATGCCAATATCATTTTAGAATCTGGCGTGGTGTTTTAAATATGACAGAACGTTATTTAAGTATTCAAGGGGTAAGTAAATCTTTCCCGGGAGTGAAGGCACTTGATAAAGTCAGCCTGAATGTTTATGCCGGCAAAGTGATGGCATTATTGGGTGAAAATGGTGCGGGAAAATCTACTTTAATGAAAGTATTGACCGGCATTTATAGCAAGGATGAAGGGGAAATTGAGTATCTGGGGGAAAATATCACCTTTAAAAATCCTCGAGATTCTCAAATTGCTGGGATTGGTATTATTCATCAAGAGTTAAATCTGATTCCTGAACTCTCAATTGCTGAGAATATCTTTCTAGGGCGCGAATTTACCAATCGTTTAGGCTGCATTAATTGGCAGAAAATGCATGAGGAAGCGGCGCGTTTACTAAAACGACTCAATATTCCTTATAGTACGCAGACACTTTTAGGCGATCTCTCGATTGGCGGTCAGCAGATGGTTGAGATTGCGAAAGTTCTCAGTTATGAAACAAAAGTGATCATTATGGATGAGCCGACCGATGCTTTAACAGATACCGAAACGACAGCATTGTTTAAAGTGATTCGGGAGCTCAAAGAAGATGGTGTCGGAATTGTTTATATTTCTCATCGATTAAAAGAGATTTTTGAAATTTGCGATGATGTAACTGTGATTCGTGATGGGCAATTTGTCGCAGAAAAATCTGTCAGTGAATTGACGGAAGATAAGCTCATTGAACTGATGGTTGGGCGCAAGCTGGAAGATCAATATCCTCGTTTAGCGCAGGAAGTCGGTGAAACAATATTAAACGTGCAGGATCTACATGGCGCGGGTGTCAATGGTGTCAGTTTTTCTCTGAGAAAAGGAGAAATTCTCGGTATTGCCGGATTGATGGGTTCTGGTCGAACAGAGTTGATGAAAGCGATTTACGGCGCAAATAGTAAAAAGGGTGGTCGTTTAGAACTAGAAGGAAAAACGATCACGATTCGCTCAGCCATTGATGCGCTAAAGCAGGGAATTGTCTATATTTCAGAAGATCGTAAGCGCGATGGTTTAGTGTTATCAATGACGGTTAAAGAAAATATGACGTTAAGTTCTCTCGATTTTTTCAAAGGGAAAGCGAATAACCTGCGTTTAAAAGAGGAGATCTTGGCGGTTAAAGAATATGTGGATGCTTTTAATATTAAAACGCCCCATATTGAGCAAAATATCGCTCTACTTTCTGGAGGAAACCAACAGAAGATTGCGATCGCGAAAGGTTTAATGACACAACCCAAAGTGCTTATTTTGGACGAGCCGACTCGTGGCGTTGATGTCGGTGCGAAGAAAGAGATTTATGAGTTAATCAATGAATTTAAATCCCGAGGATTAAGTGTGATTTTAGTTTCTTCTGAAATGCCGGAAGTATTAGGTATGAGTGATCGAATTTTAGTCATGCATGAAGGAACGATTACAGCGGAGCTTTCTCGTGATGAAGCAACGCAAGAGAAAATTATGGCAGCAGCCGTGGGAAAAGTCTCAAAGAATGAAGAAGGAGTTGCGTCATGCAGCAAGGAATGATGAAAAAATTTTTAATCGAGCAGAAGTCGCTTATTGCCTTAGTCGTTTTGATTATTGGTGTTTCAACGTTAAATGAAAATTTCTTTACACTCAATAATATCTTCAATATTTTACAGCAAACATCCGTGAATGCCATTATTGCGGTGGGAATGACATTGGTCATTTTAACGAGCGGTATTGATCTTTCGGTGGGTTCTGTCTTTGCATTAACGGGCGCGGTTGCGGCATCAATTATTGGTCATGATCTAAATCCCTTTATCGCTGTGGTTGCAGCATTAGGGTTAGGCGCATTTATCGGCTTTGGTTCTGGTGTCATTATCGCTAAAGGAAAGCTGCAAGCATTTATTGCAACTTTGGTCATGATGCTCATTATTCGTGGTGCAACGCAAGTTTATACGCAAGGAAGTCCGATTGGGCTTGGCATGAGTGATTATGCTTATATGTTTGAGTGGATTGGTTTTGGTCGTCTGTTTGGGATTCCGATGCCGATTATCATTATGGCGATCGTATTTTTGATGGCTTGGTACATCTTAAAATATACCAAGCTTGGCCGTCATATTTATGCGGTTGGTGGTAATGAATCTGCCACAAGATTGTCCGGCATTAATGTTGATCGTGTGAAAATTATTGTTTATATGATCAGTGGACTTTTGTGTGCGATTGCAGCAATGATCGAAGTATCAAGACTGTCATCAGCGCAGCCCACTGCCGGAATGGGGTATGAAATGGATGCGATTGCTGCTGTTGTTCTCGGCGGTACAAGTATGGCAGGCGGTCGTGGAAAAATTATCGGAACATTGATCGGCGCGTTGATTCTAGGATTTTTAAATAATGGCATGAATCTTCTCGGCGTTGATGCGTATTATCAGATGATTGTTAAAGGTGCAGTGATTTTATTAGCAGTATTAATCGATAATAAAACCACTCGTGCGTAGTTCTATTCAAAGAAGGAGTATTCAATATGAAGAAAAAAATGTTAAAAACAGCAATGATTGCGGCTCTCGGATTAGGTTTAATGGGAACAAGCGCATTGGCACAAGAAAAGATTGCGCTGGTTGTATCGACGTTAAATAACCCATTTTTTGTGACATTAAAAGATGGTGCGGTGGATAAGGCGAAAGAGTTAGGTTATGAATTAGTCGTCTTAGATTCGCAAAATAATCCGGCAAAAGAGCTGGCGAATGTGGAAGATATTTTAGTGAAAGGCACAAAAGTGCTTCTGATTAATCCGACAGATTCAGATGCTGTCGGTAATGCCGTATTAGCCGCAAATAGAGCCGGCGTTCCGGTGATTACACTCGATAGAGCGAGTGCGAAGGGCGAGGTTGTGAGTCATATTGCTTCAGATAATATTGCCGGCGGTAAAACGGCGGGAGATTATATTGTTGAAAGGATTGGTAGTGATGCGAAAGTGATCCAGCTACAAGGAATTGTCGGAACTTCAGCATCTCGTGAGCGCGGGGAAGGTTTTAAACAATCTCAGATTGCGAATGGTTTTGATATTATTGCCGCACAACCTGCTGATTTTGATCGTGCGAAGGGGATGAATGTGATGCAAAATCTTTTAACGGCAAATCCGAATGTACAAGCCGTATTTGCTGAAAATGATGAGATGGCACTTGGCGCGGTAAGGGCTATTCGTTCTGCCGGTAAAGATAATATATTAGTTGTCGGATTTGATGGCACAGATGATGCGATTAAAGCGGTTGAGCGTGGGCAAATGGCGGCAACAATTGCGCAACAACCAGATCTAATCGGCGCAAAAGGAGTGGAAGCAGCGCAGCTTATTATCAAGGGAGAAACGCCAGATGCGAATATTCCTGTAGAGTTAAAGGTCATTGCAAAATAAGCTTGATACGAAGATCGAGAATTGATAATGCATCTAAAAAGCTCAGACTCTCTGAGCTTTTTTAATGAGTTAGAAGAACATGAGGAAGTACATCTCACTTGATATCACCGTTGTTGTTTAAGAAAATTCGTTATTACTGTTGATGAGGGATTGGTGAAAGTGTGGAAACGTTCTTTTGGGAGAGATATTGATTTTTAAAAGTGCTTTTAATTAGATAGTTTCAAATCAATTTTGTGATATTTATTTTGGCAATTAGCACGATTATTGACTAGGTATTTCCTGGGATCATCTTAGTTCTTTGAGGATTTCAGGTATACTAACGGCTATTGAATCTAAAGTATGAGGATTGATGGTAGGTGAATCGATCATTTTCATATGATGCAAGCCAATTAATTAGAGAAAAGATAACGAGATGAATCATTTAGAGTTAGAAAAAATCATTAATAAAAAATTAAATAGTGATGCTATTAAGGATTATGTGCCTAACGGATTACAAATTGAAGGGCGTGAAAGTATTCAAAAAATCTTAACGGGCGTCACCGCAAGTTTAGAGTTTATTGATGCCGCAATTGCTCGTAATGTCGATGCTGTGATTGTTCATCATGGATATTTTTGGAAGAGTGAAACGCCGGTAATTCGCGGTATGAAATATGCGCGTATTAAAAAGCTGATTGAAAATGGTATTAATCTTTATGCCTATCATTTACCACTTGATCTTCATGCTGAACTTGGGAATAATGTGCAACTTGCAAAAATGTGGAATATTCAAGATGTTATGCCGATTTCAGAGCAGCAACCTTTGGTGTTAACCGGAAATCTCTCTCAGGAGATCTCGGTGGATGAGTTTTCTCAAATGATTGAAACCAGTTTAGATAGAAAACCATTTATTGAGGCTTCAGGTCCAAAAATGATTAAGCGCATCGCCTGGTGTTCTGGTGCCGCGCAAGATTACTTAGAAGATGCTGCAAATGCCGGATTTGATGCCTTTATTACGGGTGAAGTTTCTGAAAGGACTATCTATATCGCAAGGGAATTAGGGATTCATTTCATTGCCGCCGGACATCATGCGACGGAAAGAGATGGTGTTAAAGCGCTCGGTCAATGGTTGGCGCAAGAATATTCTTTTGATGTGGAGTTTATAGATATTAATAATCCGATATAATGATTTAAGTAATTAATTGAGGATTATCCTATCTAATATTGTGGATAGGATATTGAATTCATAATCATGAATTTATACAAATGATGTTAAAACACGAAGAATAAAAGCTGTCTAAATACGCATAAGACAGCTCGTTTTCATTTAAAATACGTTAAAATAAGAGCGTGTTTTAGAAAGGGAAAGACATTATGTCAGAGCAGAGAGAAGAACAGAAAGATTCGGTGGTAGAAAATTCTTCGTTAATAATGGGAGACTCTTCTCATTCTGAACCAGCAACCGATGAAACATCAGACCCAAAAAAGAAAAAGCCTAAAAAGAAGCGCTCATTGATTGGGCGGTTGATTATATGGCTATTAAGTACAAGTTTGATGCTGGTTATTTTGCTCATTTTATTGCTCTATTTCTTTATTGATACCCAAGCTGGGCTGAAAACACTGACACATCTAGCCAATCGTTATGCCAGTGATTATGTCACGATTGAGAGCGCAGAAGGGCGATTAGGGAAACGTTTTACATTGACGAATGTTGAACTAACACTTCCTAACTATCAGCCATTAGAGATCCCTTCGTTAGCATTGAAGTGGGATTATTGGCAGTTGCTCAATAAACGTATTGACGTGGAATCATTAAGTATTGCCGGTGCTAATTTGGATTTTACGCCAATTGTAAAGCAAGAAGAGGTTGCAGATAAAGAAGAGAGTGCGCCATTTTCGTTAAAAGATCTTGATATTCCGATCGATGCGAATATCACGGTTTTAGATCTTGAAAATACGACTCTGAAGATTGATGATTTTTATTTAGCTGTTAATGATTTTCAGATTGAAAATGCGGCGTTAGTGCAGAATGATGTCACGCTCAAAAATGCAGTAGGTGATCTTCATGTGTTGGTGGGAGAAGATGTTGATTTACCATTTGTGGTTGCTTTAAATGGTAACGTAGATGCACCAACTGAAATGTTTGATCTTAATTTGGCAATTTATGCACAAGATGCTTACATTCGTGAAAATGAACTTAATATTGCCTTGAATACACAGTTAAAAGGTGTTTGGGAGAACTTTAATCTCAATGTAGATGGTCGTGTAGATTGGTCAAATATGTTGAATGACCCGATCTTATTAAAAGTACAAAATGAAGTGACATCACTGAATAATGTGAAGAGTTATCTACATATTAAAAATCTTGCGAACCAGATTATGCTCAATAGTCATTGGGCGATGGATCAACCACTTGATTTTGATCTAGCCCTAAAAATGAATGCACCCTATCTGTCACAATTTCATCCCGATATTCAAGGTTCAGTTTTGGGTGATGTAATCTTAAAAGGGGATTTAATGAAGCCGCTTTTAACGGCGGATGTGGCAGTGACAAATGTCTCGGCATTTGGTTTGCAGTTGGAGTCTCTGATCTTAAAAGGCAATCATGAGAATTATAAAGCAACGGCTTTATTAGAAACAAATCGTGTGAAGTTCAATGAGTTTTATTTAGCCTTATTATCGTTAAACTTAGAGGGGACATTAACTGAAGAGTTTGAGTTTGATCTCAAAATTCAGGATCTCGTGAAAGCAGAAACGCCGGCAGAAGTTTTAGCCACAGAGAAAAAAGATGCGAAAACGGTAGTGATTACAGATACTACAACGTCAGAAGGCGATGAGGATGTTGAAGCATTTTATGCAGAAAATGCAACGTTAGATTTAACGCCTAAAGGGAAAACAGAAGTCTTATTAAAAAATGTCGAGTATCGTGTTAAAGGGCAAGCAGAATCTCATCAATTTGATTTTGATTTAGAAAGTCCTTACGGCTCTATTAAGTCAGAGGGTGTAGCGTCTTTAAATAATTTAGGATCAGATCCTTCCTTTAATTTATATTTAGCCAACTCGACGGTGAAATCGCCATTTGTGGGTGATTTTAAGTTAAATAAGCCGGCATATTTTCACCTAAATGCTTTAAAGCAAGAAATTAAATTAACCTCAGCCTGTTATCAGCAAGGATTTGTCGTGCTTTGTGCAGAAGGTGAGCGAACGAAAGAGGGCGTAAATACCGCTGTCTTAACCTTAAATAATTTGCCATCCTCATTGCTGAAAGAGTATTTACCGCCGGATATTTCTATTAATACGAAGGCGAATGCGACAGTTGTTGGTCAATTCTCAACGGTGGAAGATTTTATTGGGGTTGTGAACGTTTCTCTTTCAAAAGGAGATATTCGCTACCGTTTTCAGGGGCGTGAAGTGTTAGTGCCGCTGGATAAAACATTGTTGGAAGTATTGGCCAAGCCAACAGGCGTGACAAGTTCGTTAAATGTGGATTGGGGAAAATATCTGCGCGTAGATGGTAAAGGTTCTCTAGATGATCTATTTGCGGAGAATATCGTTGATCTTGATTTGAAAGCAAATATTCCTAGCTTCGATTGGGTTTCTCCTTTAATGCCGGTACTGCAAGGTTTGGGCGGGGAGGTTGCGTTAACCTCTAAAGTTCATGGACCGATTGTTGATCCTAAATTAGCGGCAAATTTATCGATTAAAAATGGAAAACTATATATCGCCTCGTTAAATAGCCGGTTGAAAGATATTAACCTAAATGTGGATCTTAAAGAGGGAACACCTGAATTCTTTGTGAAAGGTAGCGTGGGAACAAATGAAGGGACTTTAAAGCTTAATGGGCATTATAATATCGCGAATTTTAGTACGGTATTAACGGCGGAAGGCGAAAATTTATTACTGGCTGATAGTGAGAATATTAAAGTTAAAATAAGTCCAAAATTGACATTTACAGGATTAGGAAAAACCGGAGATAACCGATATGAACTGAAAGGTTCCGTGCGTGTGCCGGAGCTAAAATATATCCATTCATCAATGGGCGGTGGCGGATCGGTTGTGACAGTATCTGACGATACAATTATTGTCGGTGGTGGTTATGACAAGGTTCGAGAAAAGAGCTTTATGGATAGCTTTAAGATGGATGTGAATGTCATTTTAGGTAAGCAGATTTTAGTGGGAGCTGAAGGTTTAAAAGCAAATCTTGATGGTGGTTTAAAGATCATTAAGGATTATGCCCAGCCCATTCGAGGATTGGGAGTCATCAATGTAGGGAAAGGGGAGTTTGATATTTATGGTCAAGTGCTGACGCTTGATCGTGGGAAGATTCAATTTTCAGGAACTGCAATTACCAATCCGGCATTAGATATTCAAGCATCACGTAAATTTGTGAATGAAATTGAAGGGCGAGAAATGCAAGTGGGCGTTAAAGTTTTAGGAAGTGTGGAAGCACCGAAAATTCAGTTGTATTCATCGCCGGCATTAACAGATATCGAAATTGCATCGTATCTATTCTTAGGGCGAAGTCCTAATTTAGAGTCGCCTGTTGAGAACCTCATGCTCTTAAATATGGTCCGTAAGATTGCGAGTGGGGAGCCGATTTCAAGCTCTGATTCAAGCATCGCAAGTCAAATCGGCTTAACAGACTTCGGATTTGTAGAAACGCCGAATGGTAGTACAGGAATCGGTTTAGGTAAGCGTTTTGCAAATAGTTTCTATGTGGGATTAGGTGTGGGAATTGAAGAGAGCGAAGGTGCATTTGCGGTTCTTCGTTATCGATTCTTGAAATATTTTAACGTTAACACGGCATTTATGAGTGAAGGCGAGAGTATTAACGTGAACTACCTTCGAGATTTTTAGAAGAGTCAGCGTAAATCTAGAGTAAAAATTATTTTAAGATTTCTGATTAATAAAAGCTTCAAGTAACATTGCTACTTGAAGCTTTTTTAGTTTCTAACTTTTAAGGCGGTAGTTATATGAAATATTTTGACCAATAATTCTCATTGGATCATAAAACTGATTTGAAATTATAGCGCCAAAATATCCTGTTACTGTTGGTTGTGGCTAGAGAGAATGCTTGTAGATTTTTAGCAATCATTAGCTAGTTGCTTGTAATGATATTGAGCCTTTTAAGTTAAAAATAGATAGGCAGAATGATCTTTGTATCGTCATTTTTATTGAATGAAGAGAGTAGTATTTGCCTGTATGAGATAGGTAAAAGTATTTTGGTCAGATAGCTTACAATCGATTTCACGATATGCCAGATTTTCTGTATAAGTCCTTTTCGTTAAAATCGGTGATTGTTAAAGCATGCTTTTCTGGTAAAGAAAAAGCCAAGCAATTTGCTTGGCTTCTTGATCATAAATGTTTATCTATCTATATGCTGAATATTACGCTGCTTTTGGAATTACTACACGTGCTTGGAATGATTCTGCTTGTGCTATATTCCAGATACTAGAGTAGTAGTTACTCTCAATCTCTTCACCTAAAAGCGCGCCTTCAGGAAGATAGAAGTGAATGTTTGAGAAGAGACGGATTTCATTTTCTGATGAGCGCATTACTAAATGTTGTGGTAACAACTTAGAAGGATGCGAAACACCAGCTGATGAAAGAATCTCTGAAAATGCATGAAGCGTATTGTGATGGAAGTTTTTAACGCGTTCCATTTTATCTTCAACAACTAATGCTTTTTGGCGAATATGATCTTGAGTTGCGATACCTGTTGGACATGCATTGGTATGACAGCTACGAGATTGGATACAGCCTAATGAGAACATGAATCCACGAGCGGAGTTTACCCAGTCTGCACCAATTGCCAAGGTTTTAGTGATATCAAATGCCGTGATAATTTTTCCACTTGCACCGATACGGATTTTTTTACGAAGACCAATACCCACTAAGACGTTGTGAACGAAGAGAAGGCCTTCTTGTAATGGTGTACCAATATGATCTGAGAATTCGATTGGAGCGGAACCTGTACCACCTTCTTTACCATCAACGACGATAAAGTCAGGAAGAATATTGGTTAAGAGCATGGCTTTAGCAATCGCCATAAATTCCCACGGGTGACCAATACAGAGTTTAAAACCAACTGGTTTACCACCACTTAAATCGCGTAATGTTTTGATGAACTCAAGAAGTTCAATCGGTGTTGAGAACGCACTGTGGTTTGACGGAGAAATACAGTCGCGATCTCTAGGAACGCCACGAGTTTCTGCAATTTCTTCACTGATTTTATCTTTAGGAAGAACCCCACCATGACCGGGTTTTGCCCCTTGACTGAGTTTAATTTCAATCATTTTGATTTGAGGATCAGCTGCTTGTTTTTCAAATTTTACAGGATCAAAATGACCATCATCTGTACGGCAACCAAAGTAACCACTTCCTAATTCCCAGATAAGATCGCCGCCATGTTTACGATGGTATGGGCTAATCCCACCTTCGCCTGTATCATGTGCAAAGTTTCCGAGTTTCGCACCACCATTGAGTGATTCAATTGCGCGAGCACTGAGTGCTCCGAAGCTCATCGCTGAGATATTAAGGATTGATGCCGAATAAGGATGTAAACAATCATCGCCACCAATGGTAACGCGGAATGTTGCTGGATCTGCCGCCGGAACTGTTGCCATAGAATGCGTCACAAACTGATAGCCTGGCTCATAAGTATTTTGTAAGGTTCCAAAAGCGAGAACGGAGTCTTGCGCAATATTTTTTGCGCGAGCATAAACGAGTTTACGTTCTGCATGGGTAAAAGGTACTGCATCGTTATCTGACTCGATGAAGTATTGACGAATTTCCGTACGGAAATGCTTTAAGATATAACGAAGGTTTCCGATGATAGGATAGTTTTTACGAACAGAGTACGTATTTTGTGAAATGTCGACAATTCCGACAATTGATAGAAGCCCTGTCAGTCCGGTAAGTACCCACATTCCGGTGGTATGTTCTGCAAAAAAAAGCCCATACACTGTAAAGGCTAAAACAAAAGTTAAGGGTAGATAACGCCCAAATCGAGCAGCGATATGCATGTCAGGGAGCTCCTCTCTATATTAATTATGGTTATAAGGTGTGTTTTAAAGTGTCACTATCATAGCGCATTCCATAATTTTATTTTAGAATTTTTTAGCCTGATATGACCTAAGTTCAACAAGTTTATCACTCTTTTGTGTTGTGTTGCATGCAATAGATTTTAAGTTGCAATATCGGATATAATGCCTGTTATGAAAAATCATGAAATAAACCCTTGGGATGACAAGATTGTTCCTCGAAAAAAACTAAAAGAAGAACGAGTTTCTGGCAGTAAATTGCGCAATGTTCAGACGGAAATTGGGCAATTATCTCGTCGAAGAAGTCCTCTGAATCCTTATCAAATGTTGACGATTTATCTGAAAAGATCGTTGCAGTTAACTTATATTGAGCCTTGGTTTCAAGCTTTTTTGCCGCCAAGATTAAAGGGGCGTTTATTTATTGCGACGTTAGGAAAGCGTTATTGGGTGATTGGCACTACACGGGCGGAGTTTGGGACGGCATTTAATTTTTATCAAAAAGAGATTCGACAATCTTTAGAGAATCATCTCAATAAGATCTCTAGTAAACCGTGGAAAATCCCACCACTTCGAATTGCTATTATGCCGGAAAATCCCAATGATAGAGCGTTAGAACAAGAGCTTGAATCGATGATGCAGATTAAGTCGGTGCCAATGAAATCGAAAGTAGAAAAGCTCGCTTGGAAGAAAAAGCGACAAGTAGAAGCTGCAGAGAAAGCTGCTGAAATTGAAAAGGAACGTACAAAAGCAAGTAGTATTATTTCATCCATTGTTATGGAACTTGATCAATACGAGAGTCGTCATGGAAAAAGATCTCAGTAACTATTTTAACCATTCTCCATCATCCAACTCTGCTATTAACAAAGATGAGATGGATGAGGAAGCACTTTTGAAACTATGGCGTTATTGGCGTGAAAGAGCGATGAACTTTTTAGTGCGCCGAGAGCATAGTGAAGTTGAGTTACGGCAGAAATTAACGCAAAGAGAATGCCCTTTATGGCTCTTAGATGACATTGTCGATTGGCTATATGACCAGAAATATCTTAGCCTTGAACGGTTTGCTTATAGTTACAGTAAGAATCGTGCCGATTTAGGATATGGGCCGCTTCGTGTTCGTAATGAATTGTCGGCAATGCACCAGATTGCATCAAGGGAGATTGATGCTGCATTTTTAGAAGTGGATTGGTATCAAGCAAGAAAAACGGCGCAGCGTAAAATCAGACAAACGGATCCTTATAAATTTCGAGCAGCGCTTTATCGCCGAGGATTTGCCGGCGATGATTACGTTGATGAGTTATCAGATATCTGATGAAAATATTGTTATTTCGGTTTAAGAATCGTTGTGACAATTGCTGATGCGTGATTGATAAAACATGCAAGTATTCTTCCTAGTCTCAAATCAACGCTTAAAAGGGATGTTCCTTCGGTAATTTAAAACGGGTTGTACTATATCACTGAATTTGTGAGATTTTTGCATCATTTTCCATAAAGTGTTTTTTGAATCCGCTAAAGTTGCACCCTTTTGATCTAACTTCCTCGTTTTTTTCAAATTCGAGGTATAATAGTGCGCAAATATTTTGAGTTGAGTATTAGAGGAAGACACATGGTATTAGAAGAGCAGTTGCAGAAATATGGCTTGAGCTTTCAAGATCTTCAAAGTCGTGAAGGTTTAGTGGAAGTCGATACGCTCTATCAACAAATATTACCCGAAGAAGTATTACAAACTTTCTTACAGTGGCGACGTGGCGAAACAAGCTTTACTGCAATTGAAGAGTCTGAATTCCAAATCAAACTTGGGGAATATCTTAATACATTTATAGCCAAGCTTTTCGGGCTTGAGAATGAAACAGATGCGCTGATTGAGCGGGCGAGTCGTTACAATCGTTTGATGCAATTTAAAGAACAATTTATTCAGCGTGGTGCAAAACGTTATCGTCAAGCAATTGAAGGAACGTTTGCAGAGCATCATGCGGCACTTTTAGAAAAAGTTGGTGCCGAAGATAGTGATCCTGAATTAGAAGCTAAAATTGCCAATTATGCATTGAGCTTAGATGCTGAAGAGAATGCGGCAGATATTGAAGCAATTCATCAGTGGGGATCACTCGCTGAGAAAGATGAAGCAGGTATTGCGCGTGTTGAAAATTGGATTACCTTTAAATTTCCGGCAAGACTCGATTTTGATAATTTAGTTGCAACTGAAGAGACAACGTTCCAAGGTATTCCGGTAAAAGTAGGTGCAAATCCGCTTCGTCAACGTGATGGTTTTGATTTAACGGATGCACGTATGGATCGTTACGAGATTGCGAGCGAAATTGAGTACTGTAAGTATTGTCACGATCATGATGGGGATTTCTGTAGTATTGGTTTCCCTGTGAAAAAAGGGGAGCCTGAAAAAGGTTATCGTAAAAACCCATTTGATGAGACTTTAACCGGTTGTCCGCTTGATGAAATGATCTCAGAGATGCAGCGTCTCGAAAAAGAGGGGCTTTCTATCGGGGCATTAGCGATTACGATGGTAGAAAATCCAATGGCGCCGGCAACTGGGCACCGTATCTGTAATGATTGTATGAAATCATGTATCTATCAACGTGCAGAGCCAGTCAATATTCCTCAAATTGAAACCGGCGTTTTAACGACAGTTTTAGATCTGCCTTATGGTGTGGAACTTTATCATCTTTTAGCGCGCTGGAATCCACTTAAACCTACAGGATATCTCCCTGCTGAAGAGAATAATCGTAAAGTATTGGTTGCTGGAATGGGACCTGCAGGTTTCACGATGACTCATTATTTATCGCAAGAAGGATGTCACGTTGTAGGAATTGATGGTTTGAAAATCGAACCATTGCCAGCATCTATTTTAAATCAACCGATAAAATCTTGGGATGATCTTGAAGAGAATCTCGATGATCGTATTCTTGCGGGATTTGGCGGTGTTGCAGAGTATGGAATTACCGTTCGTTGGGATAAAAACTTCCTTAAACTGATCTATTTAACATTAGCACGCCGGCAAAATGTGGATATTTATGGTGGTGTTCGTTTAGGTGGAACTTTAACACTTGATGATGCCTTTGATCTTGGCTTTGATCATGTTTCTTTAGCCGTTGGTGCTGGTTTGCCGCGTGTATTGAAGATTGATAACTCGCTTGCCAAAGGGATGAAGCAAGCATCTGACTTCCTCATGGCGATGCAGTTAACCGGTGCCGCAAAAGATACGTCGATTGCGAACTTACAAGTAAGATTACCAGCCGTCGTGATTGGTGGTGGGTTAACGGCGATTGATACGGCAACAGAAGTTCAAGCGTACTATATTAAACAAGTTGAAAAAACGCTCCATCGTGTAGAAATCTTAGGTGAAGAGAAGATTCGTGAGAATTTATCGCCGGAAGATAATGAGACCTTAACGGAATTCTTAGCGCATGGTTTAGAAGTTCGTGAAGAGCGTGCAAAAGCAGCAGCTGCCGGTATTGAGCCAAACTTTAATCCGCTCATTAAAAAATGGGGCGGCGTGATGATTGCGTATCGCCGTACAATGCAGGAATCGCCGGCATATACGCTGAATCACGAAGAAGTAACAAAAGCATTTGAGGAAGGCATTCATTTTGGTGAAGAACTTAATCCTTTAGGTGTTGAGCTTGATCAATATGGACATGTGAAATCGATTCGCTTTACAAAATCGAGCGAAGAAGAAGTGGTTGTTCCGGCAAGAGCCGTATTAGTTGCCGCAGGAACATCACCGAATACGATTTACGGTACAGAATATCCAGGTTCTATCGAGATTGAAGATAAGCATCACTTCCAAGGTTATGATCTTGAGGGGAATTTAGTACCATTTAATTGGGGAACTAATAATAAAGAGGCATTTGCGCCATTTACTTCATTTAGACGTGGTGAAAAACGTGTCTCTTATATTGGAGATACGCATCCTGTGTTTAATGGTAACGTTGTGAAAGCGATTGCTAGTGCGAAGAAATCTTCTCGCTTTGTGATGGAAGCGCTTGATAGATTGCCGGAAAATACCTTATCAAATAAAGATCTAGCATTAACGATGCAAGACGGTTTAACGGCAACGATTCAATCGATTGACGCATCAAATCCGACAGTTTGTGAAGTGTGGATTAAGGCGCCAATGGCGGCGAAGAACTTTAAACCTGGGCAATTCTTTAGAATGCAGACGTTTGAAACAGGTAGTGAAATTGTGGAAGGGACACGTTTACAGATTCCACTTCTTACAGTATCAGGAACAGGCTCCACGGATGATGCAATTCGTCTGTTAGTCTTCCAATGGGGAACAGGACAACGCTTGATTCCATCACTCAAGCCGGGTGATAAAGTGGTGTTAGCCGGTCCAACTGGGGCGCCAACGGATCTTCCTTCTGGAAAAACGATTCTTGTGGTTGCCGGACGTTGGGGTGCAGCGGTAATGTTAGATATTGGCTTTGCACTTCGTAGTGCGGGCAATAGGGTTATTTACCTTGCAGCAATGGGTTCGAAAGGCGATGTTGACCATATGGATGAGCTGGAAGAAGGTGCAGATCAGATTATCTGGGCTGTGGGTAAAGGTGATCCAATCGAAGCACGTCGTCCGCAAGATCATTCTGTGGTTGAGTGGGATGTGATTAAGTTGATTCGAGAATTAGATGATCAAGGCATTGTGGATATGAGCCAGGTCGATCGCTTAATGGCAATGGGTTCTACTGGTATGCTGAAAGGTTTCCAGAAAGAGCTTTCTGCGGGCGGGTCATTGCATGATCGCTTTAAAGAAGATCTACATATTACTGGCACTATTGGTAGCCCAATGCAATGTATGATGAAAGGGGTTTGTGGTCAGTGTTTACAGTGGCAGATTGATCCGGCAACAGGTGAGCGTACGCAAGCCGTATTTACCTGTTCACAGCAAGATCAGCCACTGAAAAATGTGGATCTCGATAACCTTACTGCACGTACAAGCCAAAATAGATTGCCAGATATTATCTCATCACATTGGTTATCGCATGTATTAGAAGCTAAGAATAGCGCCGAGTCAGAGTAATTAAGTAGTTTTTTAACTCAAGTTTTGACTGAGAGTATTCAAAGCTATCAATCGTTTATAGATTGATAGCTTTTTTATGTTTCATAGATTCTAATATCTAGGAAAGTTTTGTTGTTGTACTTTGTAGTGAGCCCCATTTTTAGAGATCGGCTTTAAGCTATCTGATGAAAAATGCTATTCAAAAAGTCACAATCGTTTCTTGAGTTTTTATATTAAAAATCTGCGAGCTTTATCACATCATATGCCGGAACCTCATAAGGATGTGCAGATTTCATCGCATGAACAGCATCCATAATGAGATCATCAGCTACAACGAGTTCCACTCGCCATTCTGGAACGGTTTTTAGTGCATCAATGGTGCCAGAGTATGGATTACTACCAGCTAATGGTTTGAATTGTCCTTG
>DXHP01000049.1 GCA_019113305.1 Candidatus Ignatzschineria merdigallinarum
GTTGGATTACATGGAGAGCAGCCGCTCATTCGTACTGTTTGGAAAAGCGGAAAGCGTGTGATTTAACTTCGTTATCGAGGTTATTCTGAACGTGAAATCGGTTTTAAATAATCTCTCTTATTGTCTGATTCATAAATCTTTTAAAAGTATTTTTAAAGTGTGTTTTTTATCAGTCGTTTGAAACCGATTTCACGATCAATGACTTCATGATCAATGACTTTATAGTCATTGTGGTTTAAAAAGCGCTTTTATAATTGCTGGCGCGGGATTGCTAAAAGAGCGCAACCATTCTCTCCAGCCATGCATCGACTTTTAAAGAGAATCTTTAATCAGGTAGTTTTAAGCCGATTTCACTATACTTTCACGAATAAGTCACACAAGGAACTTAAAATGAAACGCTTTGCGTACTATATTATGGGGCCATCGGGTGCTGGCAAAGATAGCGTGATGGCAGAAGTCAGTAGACATTTTGGTGAGCAAATAAGTCGACCAACGCGTTATATTACGCGTAAACAGGCTGTGAGTGATGCAGAGCAGCATAATGTTTTAAGTGCCAATACTTTTGAGGAATTTGCTGAAAAGTCCTGTTTTTCGCTCTATTGGGAAGCGAATGGGTTTTATTATGGATATGATAAGCAGTGGTTAAGAGATTTAGAATCTGGCAAAATTGTGTTACTGAACGGTTCCCGCTCATATTGGGAAGTGGCAAAAAAACGGCATGGAGATCAGCTCTGTCCAATCTATTTGGATTTGAGTTTAGAGAATCAAACCGCACGACTAACGGGGCGTGGGCGAGAATCAGCCGAAGAAATTACTGCTAGAATCTCTAGAAGCGCGGAGTTGCAACATATTGCCAATCACGAAGAGATTCACCATCTTAATGCCGATCAACCATTGGAATCGGTGGTGAAAGATTTTATTGCGTTGCTGTTATCACATTCACAAAATCAACGAAACTGATCATAAGGAATCCGTATGTTGGAATTTACGCTATTAGGAACGGGAGATGTAGCAGAAATTCCCGTATTTGGTTGTGATTGTGCTGTTTGTTTCGCCGCGATTGAGGATCCTCATTTAGCGAGATTACCATGTTCTGCGATGATAGAACTGCTGGCAGATCCAGAGTCTGAAAATTTAGAATCTGAAAATTCATCCGCACGCCGAGTGATACTGTTAGATGCCGGTTTATCTGATCTTCATCGGCGATTTCAAAAAGGGGAGATTCAGGCAATTCTACAAACACACTATCATGCCGATCATGCGCAAGGAATGTTGCCGTTACGTTGGGGAAAAGGACCTCAAATTCCTGTTTACGGACCCAATGATGTACTAGGTTTTGCTGATCTCTATAAAAACTCAGGCTTGTTGGTGTTCCAAAAACCATGGCAACATGGAGAACGCCGGCAGATTTTAGGTTTAACAATTACCGCATTACAGCTCATTCACTCGAAACCGACAATGGGATATTTGATCGAATATGGTGCTATTAAAATCGCCTATTTAACGGATACGGTGGGATTGCCGGCAGAAACGATGCAATATTTAGAGCGCTTGTGGCTTGATTATCTCGTGATTGATTGTAGTTATCCGCCGCAATTGGAAACACCGCGGAATCATAATGATCTCAATATGGTGAAGGAGATCACACAACAGTTAAATTGTCAGCAAGTGGTGTTAACCCATATTGGACATGAATTAGAACTATGGTTGCAAGCGCCGGAGAATCAAGCGGAGCTACCAAATAACTATGTTGTGTCATACGATAATATGACGTTGCGTTTGCCGGCATAATATTCTGAATAGAGATGCAGTTTCACTGTGAGCTTTATCGTGTGATCTTTATCGTAGAATCATTTCTAGAGAGAGCGGTTTGAGGTCGCTGAGTTTAAATACTTTTGAAGCTGATATACGGCTGGAGCGAATGCTTGCAAGATTTTTAAAATCGCGCGCCAGCACTGAGATTGATACTTTTACCAATCTTGTGCGAGTAGTTATCACAGCTATTTTTAAATCGAAACGGCGATACTTTTATAAACCAATTTCTTTCAGGCGCTTTTTACGAATGGATAAGACGTTTTAAATGTGCAAATGTTCTAATGTTGGCTCATGAATGTTAAAAAGCACCTTGATTGTTTTCTCCAAATCGCGCGCCAGCAGTGAGACGCAGACTTTTATTAATCTTGTACGAGTAGTTATCACAGCTATTTTTAAATCGAAACAGTGGTACTTTTATAAAACCATTTCTTTCTGGCGCCTTCTACGAATGGATAAGGCATTTTAAATATGCAAATGCTCTGATGTTGGCGCATGAATGTTAAAAAGCACATGATTGTTCTCTCCAGCATCCTGCAAGTGTGTTTCAAGCGAGATCCCTCATTATCAATGAATCCTAAATCATAAATTAGCAAAAAATACTAAAAAGATCGGTGCTAAGATATTGGCAATAAAGCCGAAGCTAATGGCAATGGGAACGACTTGTGCGCCGCCGGTTCTTTGAATGACCGGCAAGGTAAAGTCGAGAGAAGTCGCACCGCCGGAACCGACTGCGGAAAGCGGATATTTTGCCATTAATAGCGGAATCACCATAAAGGCGAAGAACTCTCGGAAAAGATCGTTAAAAAAGGCAATGGAGCCAATAATCGGACCATGTGCATCTTGTAAAATAATGGTAGAAAGCGAATACCAACCAAATCCTGAGCTAATCGCTAAGCCTTGCGTAATCGGCATTTTGAGGATTATTGCTGCAATAATCCCACCTAAGAATGAGGAGATAATAAAGAAGAAGCTTAAAATTAAACCGTAACGATTGAGCAGTACGGCTTTGAGCTTGATGCCACCGGCACGAAGTTGTAAACCGACGCAAGCAAGTAAAAACATCAATGCTGTTTCTGTAAGATGTTCCGGCACGGTGAGATATTCATGCGCAAATAGTCCCACAACTAAGCCTAAAATAATGCTGCCGACGAGTTTTGAGGAACCTAACAGTGCATGCCATGTTGACTCTTGTTTTAATGAGGATTTTTTTAGCGGAAAAGGCAATTGCTTATCTAAGAAGATGAGCGCAACCATATTTAACCCTAAGATGGCTACAATAAAGACAAGTGTCTTGCCAAAAATGGCTTGTAATTGAGTGCCAAGATCTGGAATTGCGGAGAGATTTAAGCCCATAATGAATAAAATAATATAGATCAACGCAATTAACAGATGATCTACGAGCTTTATAAGCGTCTTATTTTTAAGAGGAATTGCAAAGCCGATCAGGAGCGGAAGCAAAACCCATGTTAATGTCTGAAGCATAAAAATTATTTTGACCCATTTTGGAGTGTATCGAAGCGATTAAAATTAGAGGAAAATGCTCTATTTTAGGCTGAATTAACCGTGAAATAGTCTATCAGATAATGGAGTTGTAAGTCAGTGTTTTATCGACTTTTTTATAAAGCTGGCAGAATGTTAGTTTTGCGTAATTTTTAGGATAAATGGCTTGAAAGATAAGTGATTTATAAAAAAGCTTTATCTTGAGTAAGACTCAGATAATTAATCACAATTTGTTTTGGAAGTTTTATGCTAAAATGTTCTCTTTTATCATCTTGTCAAAATAAGGTAGATACATATGGCAGGTCACAGTAAATGGGCTAATATCCAACATCGTAAAGGTGCGCAGGATAAAAAACGCGGTAAAATTTTTACCAAACTAATTCGTGAAATCACAATTGCTGTTCGTTCAAGCGGAAATGGAGATCCAGATAGTAATCCACGTCTTCGCTTAGCAATGGATCGCGCGATTGCGGCAAATATGCCAAAAGATACGATTGAACGTGCAGTAAATCGTGGTCTTGGAATTACTGATGGTCCTCCAGATGAAGAGATTCGTTACGAAGGTTATGGTGCTGGCGGCGTTGCTGTGATGGTCGACTGCTTATCGAATAACCGTAATCGTACCGCAGGTGAAGTGCGTCACGCCTTCACTAAATATGGCGGTAATCTTGGAACAGATGGTTCGGTTGCCTTCCAATTCCGTGAACTTGGTGTTTTATCATACCCAGAAGGTTCTGATGAAGATGGCATTACAGAAGCGGCAATTATGGCGGGTGCAGAAGATGTTATCGTTGATGAAGATGGTTCAATCGAAGTGTTAACTACGCCACAAAGTTATGTTGAAGTGCATAATGCAATGGTGGAAGCCGGCTTTGAACCTGAAGACTCAGAAGTCACACAATACGCCGATAATAACGTGTCGATTGATGCAGAAGCCGCAGAGAAAGTGATGGCAATGGTTGAAGCGCTTGAGAACTTAGATGATGTTCAAAAAGTCTACTCAAATGCAGATATCTCCGATGAGATTTTAGAGCAACTCTTTAAATGATCATTTTAGGAATCGACCCTGGCTCGAGAATCACTGGTTACGGTGTGATTGATGTCAGCGGTCGAAAACCCCAATATGTGGATTCAGGCTGTATTCGGATGAAAACAGATGATCCGATGGCGAATCGATTGTTAACAATCTTTCAGGGCGTCGATCAATTGATCGCGCTCTATCGCCCGCAAGTCCTCTCAATTGAAGAGGTCTTTTTACATAAGAATCCACAATCAGCACTTAAATTAGGTCAAGCTCGCGGCGTTGCGATGTGCGCGGCCGCGATGGCGAATCTTACGGTTCATGAATATGCCGCAACGCGGATTAAGCAGACGATTGTGGGGCAAGGGCATGCGCAAAAAGAGCAAGTGCAACATATGGTGCAATCACTCTTAAAACTCAATAAAAAACCACAAGCAGATGCCGCAGATGCTTTAGCAGCTGCATTAACTCACGCATTTCATTTCAGATTAGAAGGATTATTATGATTGGTCGTTTAACAGGTGTTCTAGCGGAGAAGCGTTTACCGAATCAAGCGCTTGTGGATGTTGCTGGCGTAGGTTATGAAGTGGAATTACCAATGAGTAGTTTTGCCAAACTTCCCAGTGAAGGTGAAAAAGTACAACTCACCATTCATCATGTTGTACGTGAAGACGCGAGTTTGCTCTATGGATTTTGTAGTTCTAAAGAGCGTGAGGCTTTCCGTTTACTCATTCGTGTTTCCGGCATTGGTCCGAAAAGTGCAGTATTGATTCTCTCTGGTTTATCGGCAGAAGAGCTTTACCGCGTTATTCAAACAGAAGATCTGACAAGTTTAATGAAAGTTCCGGGCGTTGGTAAAAAGACGGCAGAGCGATTGATTATTGAATTGCGAGATAAGATTAAAGCATTAGCACCCCTTGATATTACAGAAGATCTCATTGCCGCAAGCGAAGGTTCTCTATTATCAGATGGCGATGCGATTATTGAAGATGCAATCGAAGCATTGGTAAGCCTTGGTTATAGCCAAGCAGAAGCGAAAAAACGCGTGAATAAAGTTGCAAAAGGTGGTCTGTCACTCGAAGCGATTATTCCATTGGCGCTCAAGCTTTAGGCAATATATTTAATAGAGAGTGAGGATTAGGAGGTTGTAATTATGG
>DXHP01000050.1 GCA_019113305.1 Candidatus Ignatzschineria merdigallinarum
TCGGCAAAATCTCGAGTTGAAAGGTTCATGAATCGAGAAAACTTCCCTTGGAAGCTGAGTTTTACTGTCCCGATAGGACCATTACGTTGTTTTGCAATAATTACTTCGGCCACTCCTTTTTCAGGAGATTCCTCATTATAAACTTCATCACGGTAAACGAAGCAGATTAAGTCAGCATCCTGCTCGATTGCTCCGGAGTCACGGAGGTCACTCATTACCGGACGTTTATTAGGGCGTTGTTCCAAACTACGGTTAAGCTGAGAGAGAACAATAACCGGAACATTGAGTTCCCTAGCCATTAATTTTAGGGAGCGAGAAATCTCAGAAACCTCGGCAACGCGTTGGTCTGACATGCCAGGAATACTCATTAACTGAAGGTAGTCCACCATGATAAGCCCGAGTTGTCCGTGATCTCTTTGCAATCTTCTAGCTCTCGAACGCATTTCTGAAGGGCTTAGTCCACTCGTATCATCAATAAATATCTTTGTTTTCGCCAGTGTTTTAGTCGCATCACTTAGTTTTTTTGCTTCAATATCATTGAGTTCACCGGTACGAATTTTCCCCTGTTCAATACCACCTATTGAGGCGAACATTCTCATAACAAGTTGTTCCGCTGGCATCTCTAAACTGAAAATAGCAACAGGTTTGTTGGTATACATCGCAACACGTTCCACCATATTCATTGCAATGGTAGTTTTCCCCATAGAAGGACGCCCAGCGACGACAATCATATCTCCATTTTGTAACCCTGAGGTCATTTCATCGAATTGATCCCAACCAGTTGGTGCGCCGGTAATCCCCCCTTTAGATTGTGCTAATTCATCGATACGTGCAATGGTTGTTTTTAAAACATCACGGATATCAATGAGTCCGGCATCTTGCTTATTTCCTTGCTCGGCAATTGCAAAAACGGCTTGTTCAGCAAATTGAATAAGTTCATTGCTATTTCTACCTTTTGGATTAAATCCCGAGTCGGCAATATTGGTTCCAACAGTGATTAATTTACGGACAACAGAACGGTCATACACAATGTTGGCATACGCTGGAATATTGCTTACAGAAGGCATATCTTGAGCTAATGTTGCCAAGTAAGGGAGACCACCAACTTCTTCAAGAAGCTCACGTTGTTTTAGATCATCGCTTACCGTCAAAATATCGACAGATTGCATTTCATTGTAGAGACTGTGAATCGTTTCAAAGATTATGCGATGATTTTTACTATAAAAATCACCGGGAGATAAGATTCCATCAATACGATCCCAAGCATCTTTGTCAATCAATAAGCCACCTAGCACAGCTTGTTCCGCCTCGATAGAGTGAGGTGGTGTTTTAATCTGTGCTAGATCAGTGTCATGTGGTTGTATATTTTGCATAAATCTTCAATTTCAGGAGGAGGATCAAAAATAGTGGTTTATTTTACCATGAGAAGAAAAAAATAGTTGCTTCCTTCACCTCCGCGTAATAGAATTTACGAGATAATCAACCCATTAATGATTGAATATTTATATCTCATACATATTAATTTTAAATAATTTACGAGAGACGGGTTGCTTTTTAATAGGACGAATATTAGACTAATTTCTTGATATTAGAAATTTAGTATAGTAAGACACGGTGCTAATACCTTACTTGGGGAGCACAAAGGGTTATAAAACAATGGATAACAAATTAATTATTACAGATCGAGAATCATATATTCAGCAACATAATGAGATTGTTTGCGATAATAGACGAAATCTTTTGAAGGTTGCATCTGGAGTATTAGCTGGATCTGCAGCATTTGGTATCTTTGGTTTAAACCCAGCATTAGCAAAACAAGCATTATCGAATGAGCGTGAACTTATCATTCATACGCCAGCTTTGGGTGAGACAACAAGAACTGTTTATTGGGTTCCGGGTGAAGGTTATATTCGTGAATCTTTAGATGAGATCTCATGGGCGCTTCGCGATAGAAGAACAAAAACAGCAAAACTTTATGACCCACATGTATTAGACCAATTGTATGCATTAACGCTTCAATTAGGTTATTCTAAAGCGGTACATGGTTTAAGTGGTTATCGTTCAAATAAGACGAATGAAATGCTTCGTAATACCATGCGTGGGGTTGCTAAGAGCAGCTTCCATACAAAAGCGAAAGCGATTGATATTCGTATGCCCGGAGTTTCTACTCGTAACCTTCGTAATGCGGCGTTATCATTAAAAGCGGGCGGTGTAGGTTACTATAGTCGTTCAGCATTTGTTCATATTGATAGCGGTGCTGTAAGAACTTGGGGTAGCTAAGTTTTAAAGAATTATGAAAAGGCCATTCTTCGGAATGGCTTTTTTTATTAGAGATCGTTATTCTTTGTCAATATCACAATCAAAAGAAGAGAGATTATGTCTTCCAACAATATGAAAGCATTTAATAAAGACAATGTGACTATCAAAACCCAGCGCCGCATTTATGATGGTTTTTTTAAGATTGATGAAGTTATCGTCGATCATGATTGCTTTGATGGCCGCCGCTTTGAGAGGGTGCGTCGAGAAGTGATTGTAAAATGTGATACGGTAAGTGTTCTACTCTATGATCCTAAACGTGATGAGTTACTTTTTATTCGTCAACTTCGTGTTCCTCTTTTAGAAAGAGAAGAGCGAGACTCCCCTTGGACGATTGAGATCGTTGCAGGAACGATAGATCGACAAGAAATGCCGGAATCTATTATTAGAGCGGAAGCTTTTGAAGAAGCAGGGGTTACAATTAAACGATTAATTCCTATTTATGATTATTATCCTTCAACGGGGGGAAGCCCAGGGAAAATGCATCTTTATTTAGGATTATGCGATCTACATAATGCTGGTGGTTTTTATGGTTTGGAAGAAGAGTCGGAGGATATCGAAGCATTTGTTGTGAGCCGGCAGGA
>DXHP01000051.1 GCA_019113305.1 Candidatus Ignatzschineria merdigallinarum
TTTTTCAGCCTGATGAAGAAGATCAAGCTGGTGCGCGCCGCATGGTTGAAGATGGGCTATTTAAGAAATTTCCTGTCGATGCCGTCTATGCCGTACATAATTTTCCAGGTGCGCCGGCTGGCAAGATTCTCATTAAAAAGGGGCCTCAAATGGCAGGCACATGCGAAGTTCATATCGATGTATTTTCAAAAGGAGGGCATGCTGCTCATCCTTACCAAACGGTTGATAGCATTCTTGTGGCTTCTGAAATTGTTGTGGGTTTACAATCTATTATCTCACGCAATATCTCTGGGATTGATTCTGCTGTACTTACCATTGGCTCCATTCACGGCGGACATGCCAATAATGTCATTCCCAATAAAGTCTCTCTTTTAGGTACGTTACGCTACTTTGATATCCAGGTTCGTGATCTCATAAAAGCTCGCATTCAAACCCTTGCCAATGGCATTTGCGCGGCTCATGGCGCAACTTGTGAAGTACGACTCATTGATGGATATATCCCTACCATCAATCATGATCAAGAGACCGAAATTGCGATCGAAGCCCTGACAGGCTTAATGCAGCCAGATTTTATTACTCACAATAAAGTCGCTTCGATGGGCGCCGAAGATTTTGGGTTTATGCTACATGAATGCCCCGGCGCTTACTTCTACATTGGGAACGATCAGAATGAAATCTTTACAGGTCTTCACACAGACCAATATGATTTCAATGATAACAACATCTTAATTGGCGCTGCAGCATGGGTAACGCTGGCTCAGCACTTCTTGGGAAAATAAATTCGCAATCTATATCTTTATTGACATAGATCAAGTTTTCTTCCTCACTTTTTCTTATAAAATTGGGAAAAGAATAGGCTATTCGCAACCTCTCTCCAAGTGAGAACCATGCTCATTACAAGATTCATTGCGTAAATCCCCTTTTCTCCTTACACTAAACATCTTTAAGATCAATACTTAAAAATAATTCTAAGCTGTCACTACAGCAATTTTTAAAGCGATTATAACAACATGAAAACTAGTCAATTTTTAATTAATACGCTCCGCGACACCCCCAATGACGCAGAGATTAAATCTCATCAATTAATGCTCAGAGCCGGTCTTATTCGCCGAGTAACATCAGGTATCTATAGCTGGAGTCCGTTAGGTTTATGTGTTCTCAAAAAGACCGAAAATATCGTTCGTGAAGAGATGAATAATGCCGGCGCTCTCGAGATGTTAATGCCATCCGCACAACCTGCTGAACTATGGATCGAATCCGGTCGCTGGGAACAATTTGGCCCTGAATTACTTCGCTTTAAAGATCGCCATACGCGCGATTACTGTTTAGGTCCAACCCATGAAGAAGTGATCACTGATTTTGCGCGCCAAGAGCTCAAAAGTTATCGTCAATTGCCGATCAACTTCTACCAGATCCAATGGAAATTCCGCGATGAAATTCGTCCTCGTTTTGGCGTGATGCGCTCCCGCGAATTCCTCATGAAAGATGCTTATTCATTCCATATTGACCAAGCATCATTAGATGAAACCTATGACAAAATGTATCGTGCATATTCTAATGTTTTAGATCGTTTAGATCTTGAATATCGTGCAGTGTTTGCTGATTCAGGTGCCATTGGCGGCAGTAAATCACAAGAGTTCCATGTGGTAACACAAGCTGGTGAAGATGCGATTGTCTATTCAACAGAATCAGATTACGCAGCAAACGTTGAAGCCGCAGAAGCGGTCGCTGTTGGTACTCGTGGAGAAGCCAACCAACCCCTCAAAAAACTTGAAACACCGAATGTTCATTCCATTGAAGATCTTGCAAAATTCCTCAACTCTCCTGCAGAAATGCATCTTAAAACCTTAATTCTCAAAGGGGTGAAAGATGAGCTGATCGCCGTTTGTTTACGTGGTGATCATGAGCTTAATGAGGTGAAAGCAGAAAATAGTGGTCTTTTCAAAACACCATTAGAATTTGCCTCTGATGCAGAGATTTTAGAGCAATTAAACACAACGCCAGGCTCGATTGGTCCAGTAAACTTACCAATACGCACCGTATTTGACCGACAAGCAGCATTAATGAGCAACTTTAGTTGCGGTGCTAATGAATCAGGCTATCACTATATTGGCGCTAATATCGCTCGTGATTTCCCTGAACCAGAAGTAATGGATCTTCGCGAAATCAAAGTCGGTGATCCTTCCCCATGCGGAAAGGGTAAAATTGCGATGGCACGCGGCATTGAAGTAGGTCATATTTTCCAACTCGGTGATCGCTATTCGAAAGCAATGAACGCAACGGTTCTTGACCAAAATGGGAAAGCAACGGTTATGCAAATGGGCTGTTACGGCATTGGCGTCACTCGAATTGTGGCTGCTGCCATTGAACAACGTAATGATGATGCCGGCATTATTTGGCCAAAAGCCATCGCACCATTTACGCTTTCAATGATTCCGATGAACTACGGTAAGTCTGAACTCGTAAAAGAGACCACAGATAAACTCTATCATGAGCTAAAAACGTTAGGAATTGATGTTCTTTTAGAAGATCGTAACGTTCGCCCAGGCGAAGCATTTAGCGACCATGAACTCATCGGCATTCCATATCGCATTGTGATTGGTGATCGTACTTTGAAAAATAATGAAGTAGAATTCAAGGCTCGTACAGACAGTGAGGCAACGATGGTATCTGTGGATAACATTGTGGATTTCTTAAAAGAGAAATTAGCCATCTAATCTCTTTATAAAAGTAAGTTACAGAAAACCACTTCAAACAATGAAGTGGTTTTTTTATATCTTTTAACTATTATAATGAAATCAGCTTAAAACTATCTGATTAAAGATTCTATTTAAAAGTTGATGCCTGACTGGAGAGAATGGTTGCACTTTTTTTAGCAATCCCGCGCCAGTAGGTATAAAAGCTCTTTTTAAACCAAAATGATGATATTGGCAATATAATCACCATCTTGATTTCAAAATCTGCACAATCACAACTAGTCAATCATTAATAGGTCTTAGGGTTTATAATCCTCTCGGCTTAAAAGCAGTCGTGATAACTACTAACACAAGATTAGTAGAAGCATGCAATCCTGCTTCCAGCCGCACATCAAAAAGAACCGCCATATTATATTAGACAGCCCCACTGGATTTATAATCATTTCCTTTTAAAAACAACAGCAATAACTACTGCTGGCACAAGCTTGGTAAAAGCATGCAAGCATGCTCCCAGCTGCACATCACCGTTAAAAGAGAAACTATCTCTTCAAAAAACAAAACCCATATCAGAAAGCGCCGATATGGGTTTTACTATTCAATTTTCAAAGAAGAGGCTAAACTTCTGCTGCCCTCGCTTTCTCTTCACGAAAGGCTTTCTGTTCTTCAATTGTCATCGCAATATTATGGCGAAGATAAACTGGCGCAACTTGATCGGCATATAACCCCAATCCTTTCGTAAGATCCTTTTTCGCAAGCAGCGCAATATCCCCTGCCCTTGGATAATGACGATCCTCAATCAATGTCGCATTGAGTGTCGATAATGCTTCAGCATCTAATGCCCAACCATCACCTACAGCTAATAAAGAGAGATCTCTGTTCGCAAGCTTCTGATACACATCATCCAGCGACGCAACTTGATCTTCTTCAATAATGATGAGCTCACCATCTTGATCTAATGCATAAATCGCCCAGTAGACTTCATTCATCTTAGCATCTAACATCGGCATAACCATCGCTTCTGGATTTTCTTCCAAAACAGGATATGCTAATGCCGCCAGCGTGGATACCGGTACAATCGGAATATTTAATCCTGCACCTAATCCTTGAACAAAACCACACGCAATTCGTAATCCTGCAAAACTTCCAGGCCCTACAGAAAAGGCTAAACCATGAAGTTCACTCAACTCAATTTCTGCGGCTTCCACCACTTCTTTTGTCATCGGCATTAACAACTCAATATGTTTGCGAGGTGCGAGCGTTAAACGCTCGACAATCTCCCCATTGACATATACTGCTGCCGAACATGCTTCTGTGGAAGCATCTACTGCTAATATTTTCATGCGTTATTCAACAATATATTCTGTACTACAATACGGACAACACACTTTTCCATCCTGATTAGGTGCAAGATAAACTCGTGGATGATAACCCCAAGCATCTACATCAATCGGCGGGCAGCAAATTGGCAACTCTTCACTATTAAGTTCGACTTTCGTTTGTTCTAATGCCATGACTTTCTCCTTAGCGTGAAATCGGTTTGTATTTAATACGTTGAGGATTATCCGCATCATCTCCTAAACGGCGACGGCGATCTGCTTCATACTCTTCGTAGTTTCCTTCAAACCATTCTACATGAGAATTTCCTTCGAAGGCTAAAATATGGGTCGCGATTCTATCTAAGAACCATCTATCATGCGAAATCACCACGACACATCCTGCGAATGCTAAAATCGCATCTTCAAGCGCACGTAATGTTTCGATATCAAGGTCGTTCGTCGGTTCATCCAGTAAAATCACGTTGCCGCCTGAACGAAGTACTTTTGCCAAATGTACGCGGTTCCGCTCACCACCCGAAAGATCTTTAATAAACTTCTGTTGATCCGAGCCTTTAAAGTTAAAGCGACCACAATACGCGCGCGATGGCGTTTCATAGTTACCAACTTTGATGATATCACTGCCGCCGGAGATCTCTTCCCACACCGTTTTAGAACCATCAAGCGTATCACGACTTTGATCTACATAAGCAAGCTCAACGCTCTCACCTACACGGAATTCACCTTCATCTGCTTCAAGTTGACCGGTCATCAATTTGAAAAGGGTTGATTTACCGGCACCATTAGGTCCGATAACACCTACAATTCCCCCTTTTGGAAGATTGAAACTCAATCCTTCATAGAGAAGCTTCTCACCAAATGCTTTCGAGACATTCGTCGCTTCAACCACTAAATCTCCTAAGCGAGGACCTGGTGGAATATAGATTTCCATCGTTTCATTACGCTCTTGGAATTCTTGGCTCTCTAACTCTTCAAAACGCGCTAAACGTGCTTTTGATTTTGATTGACGACCTTTCACACCCTGACGAACCCACTCAAGCTCTTTCTTAATGGCTTTCGCAATCGACTCTTCTTGTTTCGCTTCTTGCTCTAAACGGCGATTTTTCTGCTCAAGCCAGCTTGAATAGTTTCCTTCATATGGAATTCCACGTCCGCGGTCGAGCTCTAAAATCCAACCTGCCACGTTATCAAGGAAGTAACGGTCATGCGTGACAGCAACGACAGTGCCTGGATAATCATGCAAGAAACGCTCAAGCCATGCGACAGATTCTGCGTCTAAGTGGTTCGTTGGTTCATCAAGTAACAACATATCTGGTTTTGACAGAAGTAATTTACAGAGCGCAACACGGCGTTTTTCTCCACCTGATAATGTCGCAACATCACGATCCATCGGCGGTAAACGAAGCGCATCTGCCGCAATCTCTAATTGACGATCTAATGCATGACCATCTGAACTTGCTAAAATCGCTTCTAACTCAGCTTGTTTTGCTGCAAGTGCATCAAAGTCTGCATCTGGTTCTGCATAAGCAGCATAGACTTCATCTAATTCTGCTTGCGCATTTTTAATATGACTCATCGCTTCTTCTAAGTTTCCGCGAACATCGAGCGCTTCGTTCAAATGTGGTTCTTGTTCTAGGTAACCAATCTTTGTTCCTGTTTGAACACGCGCCTCACCTTGAATATTCGTATCAACACCCGCCATAATGCGAAGTAATGTTGATTTACCGGCACCGTTTAACCCGAGCACCCCAATTTTGGCCCCAGGGAAGAAAGAGATTGAGATATCTTTTAAAATCTCTCTATTCGGTGGTACGACTTTACTCACACGATTCATCGTGTAGATATATTGTCCTGACATATCTAAAACCCTTATCTAAGATAACTTGATCAATCTCATCAGTCTGACCAATTGCACATACAAATAAATTCCCCGATATTCTACCCTATATCCACTGAAATTGATCTGATTCTCCGACAAATTTTCCAATTTCCGCAAGAACAAACAATTCATCACAACATAGCCAAAGCATTTTAAATCCCACATAATGACGAAAAGCGATTATTTATCTCGCAAAAAACGCCACGCTTTATTGCAAAATGGATCAATAGAACGTGATGACTTTTCAAGATCCGCACAAAACTTCTTTGAAATGTCGTACAGCACTACGCGTTATCAGTAATGACCTATTTCTGAAAGAAAAATGATGATAAAAATAATTGACTAAAAGTTATCAATAACCAAGGAGAAACCCTATGAGCTATCAAATTACCTTACAACAGCACGGCGATATCAGTAATCTCGTCAAAGAAAACACCACCTTAATGCCACCGCAAAAAGGCGAAGTTCGCATCGAACAGAAAGCCATCGGCCTGAACTTCATTGATACTTATCATCGTGATGGACTTTATAAACTCAATACACCGCTCGTGATTGGACAAGAAGCTTCCGGCATCATTACCGCCGTTGGCGAAGATGTTACTGGCTTTAATATCGGTGATCGCGTGACGTATGCTAGCGTCATGGGCGCTTATACTTCAGAGCGAAATATCAAAACAGATCGCTTAATTAAAATCCCCAGCAGCATCTCTTATGAAGAAGCTGCATCCTCTCTTGTTCGCGGCGGAACAGCAAGCTATCTCCTATTCGATCTCTACAAATTAAGAGCCGGACAAACTGCGCTCATTCATGCCGGTGCCGGCGGTGTTGGACAAATTTTGATTCAATGGGCAAAAGCCCTTGGTGCAACCGTTATAACCACCGTTGGTAGCCAAGAAAAAGAGGAAGTCGTGAAAAATCTTGGCGCCGATCTTGTGATCAATTACCGTACAGAAGATTTTGCCAAACGCGTGCGAGAATTCATTCCTGCCGGCGTTGATGTCGTTTACGATGGCGTTGGAAAAGATACATTTCTCCCCTCATTAGATTGCCTCAAATCCCTCGGCATGATGGTTTCTTTCGGCAATGCTTCTGGTGCGCCACCGGCAATTTCTCCGCTACTGCTTCAAGAGAAAGGTTGCCTTTTCTTAACCCGCCCCAATCTCGGCGCTTACACAGCAACCAAAGAGCGTTATCAAACCGTCATGGATCGTTGGTTTTTAGCCTTAAGTGCTGGCGATATCCAACTCTCATTACAGCAAACTTTCCCCTTATCCGAAGTGGGACGCGCGCATCAAGCATTGGAAAATCGTGAAATTGTGGGATCAGCGGTGCTTATCCCTTAAATTAGTATTATTCACCATACGACGTTGAAAGAGCGCATCAATAGCTGCCTTAAATGCCGGTAATAGCAGTAAAAAAACATCAAGGGCGATATTTCTCGCCCTTTTTCATCTCCTTATTTCGGACAAAATAACCGATTATCCCTATCGTCTATTTTTATAACCATTTCCAACTTAAAAAGCTCATCCCTCTAATGTCACATGATTGATCAAAACCGGCGAATATTCGCTCCAGCGATGCATCCACCATCAAAGAATGACCAAATTCTGTATTTAAAGCCCTCATCATAATGAATACCAGACAATCGTCATGTTATCCGTACCAAATCAGTACTTTCTACTAGGATCACGATATAATCATGCTTCGAGCCGTTTATTAATATGGGAAATTCCCTATTTTGGAGATGATTTTCATGGCAGAGTTTTTAGCCTTACTATCTGGCGCATTTTTTATTGGTTTTGCTGCGCAAACTCACTG
>DXHP01000007.1 GCA_019113305.1 Candidatus Ignatzschineria merdigallinarum
CTGATTACAGATTCTATTTAAAAGTCAATGCATGGCTGGAGAGAATGGTTGCACGCTTCTAGCAATCCCGCGCCAGCAGTTATAAAAGCGCTTTTTAAACCACAATGACTATAAAATCATTGATCGTGAAATCGGTTTCAAACGGCTGATAAAAAACACTTTAAAAATGCTTTTAAAAGGTTTATGAATCAAACAATAAGAGAGTTCATTTAAAACCAATTTCACGTTCAGGATAACCTCGATAACAATGTTAAATCACGCGTTTACCGCTTTTCCAAACAGTACGAATGAGCGGCTGCTCTCCATGTAATCCAACCTGCAAAAGATCCGCCTTTTTACCAATCGAAATTTCTCCACGATCTCGTAAATTCACTGCTTCCGCCGGATTTTTAGACACTGTACGAATCGCTTTAGGAAGATCAAAACCAATCCCCTCTTGCGTTAAGATAAATGCGGCTTGAATCAAACTTCCCGGATAGTAATCACTTGATAAGATATGTAGCAGATCCTGTTTGGCTAAAGTACTTGCCGCTACATTCCCAGAATGCGAACCACCACGAACAATATTCGGTGCGCCCATTAAGACACGAAGATCTCTCTGCGCCGAATGACTTGCCGCTTCTACCGTGGTTGGAAACTCGGCAATCTTCATCCCCAAATTGAAAGATTCTAAAACATGATTTTCGGTCGCATCATCATGACTTGCCATGACAATCTGATTGCGGCGGCAAAAATCGGCAATATCAAGACGGTATTTCTCGCTATATTGCTGGGCATTAGCGATCTGTCTTGCTTCAAATGCACTCATTTCATCTGCGGTTAACCCATATTTTTGACGATAATAAACGCGATAATGGCTCATCTCTTCAAACTGACGCTGGCCTGGCGTATGATCCATTAAAGAGACTAATCCTACATGTTCATTACCAATATTGGCATTAAAAATCTCCCATGTTTCAGGATGCGCGACTTCACAACGAAAATGCAGCTTATGCTCAGAGCGCGTTAATCCATGCTTTTGAGAATAATCAAGCGCTTCAATCATCGGCGTTAAGTTCGCTAAACGCGTACTTTTCGGACTAATATCGCCAATGGAGATCGCGTCAAATACGGTTGTAATGCCGGCACTGGCGATCTGATTATCATGGCTAATCATTGCCGCAATCGTCGGCCATGCAACTGCCGGTCTTGGAGACATATGCTTTTCTAGATTATCGGTATGAAGCTCAACTAATCCCGGAATGAGATATTCACCATGAAGATTCAATGCCGCAGGATTCATACTATTTCCTGCATCAATTGCGGTAATCACACCATCTTTGATAACCACTGTTCCTTGAATAACTTCATCCGCCAATACAACATTAGCGTTTGTAAAAATTTGTTCAGCAGACATATTCAGATACCTCATTATTTAAAACGCTAAATTGGCGATCTCCCACTTTCTCACGCACATAAGCATCGTGGAAAATCCCGATAATGGCACTACCTTTGGCTTTTGCTTCTTCGATTAAGCCTAAAACTACATCTCGATTTTTCTCATCGAGTGAAGCGGTCGGTTCATCAAGCAATAAAATAGGCCAATCCACCATAAACCCCCGCGCAATATTAACGCGCTGCTGCTCACCGCCGGAAAAAGTACTCGGTGCGAGATTCCATAATCTTTCCGGAATATTGAGCTTTGTGAGCAACTCTTTGGCGCGAATCAGGGCCGTTTCTCGATCCATTCCTCGCTCTAATGCCGGCTCAAGCACCACATTAAGCGTGGTTACACGAGGAATCGTTTTTAAAAATTGGCTGACATAACCAATGGTATTTTTACGAAGCGCGACAACTTCTCGCGGCATCGCATTGACCATATCAACCCAATCACCATTTTTACGAATCTTTAGCACACCGCTATTGGCGAGATAATTGCCATACATCATGCGTAAAAGCGTTGATTTACCAGATCCAGACTGCCCTGCCAAAATTAGGCATGAACCGGCATAAGCATCAAAATTCAGACCTGAGAAAACCTTTAGCTCAGCACTATTTTGATGATGTAATAGAAACGTTTTTGAAATATTTCGTGCAGAAATCATAACGTCAGACACGGAGTTTCTCCTTAAACTTGTAAAATGGATGAGACGAGCAACTGGGTATAAGGATGCTGCGGATCATCTAAGATTTGATCAGTTAATCCCGTTTCAATCACCCGAGATTTCTGCATCACCACTAAGCGATCTGCCAATAATCGCGCCACTGCCAAATCATGCGTGACTAAAATAATCGACAGATTATATTGACGAACAAGCGAGCGAATCAGATCCAATAGTTTTGCCTGCACAGAAACATCTAAACTACTTGTCGGTTCATCCATAAAGACCAGCCTCGGATTCGACACCAGATTTCTCGCAATCTGCAAGCGCTGCTGCATTCCGCCGGAGAACGTTTTCGGGTAATCATTCACACGATCCACCGAAATTTCCACCTCTTCGAGCCATTTTTTAGCGGTTTCATGCAAAATGCCGTAATGACGAACACCTTGTGCCATCAATCGTTCGCTAATATTCGCACCAGCAGAAACGCCCATTCGTAATCCATCACGCGCATTTTGCTCGACAAATCCCCATTCGGTTCGTAACACCTTGCGACGATCTGCTTCTGATTGGCGATAGAGATCCTGCGATTCTCCAGATTCAGAGATATAATTTACAACGCCCGAGTCCGGCATTAATCTGCCTGAAATAGCGGAAAGCAACGTAGATTTACCCGAACCCGATTCCCCTACAATGCCGATCACTTCGCCGGGATAGATCTCAAAAGAGGCTTCCTGACAACCGGTATTTGGCCCATAAAGCTTCGTTAAATTCTCAATTTTTAATAATGGAGTTTCCATCATATTCCTCATTGTTGCTCTCTCTTTGCTAATTGATCTTGGCAATAATCCGTATCGGAACAGACAAAAATATGTTGCCCTTTATCATCCACAACGACTTCATCTAAGAAGGAATTGCCACTGCCACAGATTTCGCAAGATTGTGACCATTTCTGAATCTCGAAAGGATAATCCTCAAAATCCAAACTCACGACATGGGTATAAGGCGGCAGCGCATATAAGCGCTTCTCTCTGCCGGCACCAAATAGCATTAAGCCTTCGCTCTGATTCAATTTTGGATTATCAAACTTCGGAATCGGCGATGGATCCATAATATAGTGATCATTCACCAACACGGGATAAGCATAAGCCGTTGAAATATTGCCAAAACGCGCAATATCTTCATAGAGCTTGACGTTAATCACACCGTAATCTTGCAGCGCATGCATTGTTCGTGTTTCCACTTCAGAAGGCTCAATAAAGCGTAGTGGTTCTGGAATTGGGACTTGAAACACCATAATCTGCCCAGATTTCAACGGCGCTTCCGGAATACGATGGCGTGTTTGGATAATATCGGCATCGGATGTATGCGTTGTAGTTGCAACATTTGCTGTCTTTTCAAAGAACTTACGAATAGAGATCGCATTGGTTGTATCATCAGCACCTTGGTCAATGACCTTAAGCACATCATTTTGTCCGATAATACTGGCAGTCACTTGAATTCCACCCGTTCCCCAACCATAAGGCAATGGCATTTCTCGCCCGCCAAAAGGCACTTGATAGCCCGGAATCGCCACCGCTTTGAGTAACCCACGGCGCAGCATTCGTTTTGTCTGCTCATCTAAATAGGCAAAGTTATATAACGTTTCTTGCATCTCTTGCGTCTCTTGCATTGATGTTTCGAGAGCTTTTTCGGTTTCAGAAATCATTTCGTTGCTCCTTGAAGGGCGATCTGTTCAGAATTCGCGCTTTTTGCTGCTTTTTCGGCGGCTCTTTCTGCTCGGATTTTTCTTAAAAGATCTAATTCTGCTTGGAAGTCCACATAATGCGGCAATTTCAAATGGGATACGAAACCAGAACTTTCCACGTTATCGCAATGCGCTAAGACAAATTCATCATCTTGCGCAGGCGACACTCGCTCTTCATCCCATTCATCGGCACGAAGCGCACGCTCCACTAACGCCATTGCCATCGCTTTACGTTCACAATAACCAAAGGCAAAACCATAACCGCGCGTAAACTGCACATCTTCAGCGCTTTCCACAAACTGATTCACCATTTCACATTCGGTGACTTCAATCGTCCCAATCGGAATCTCCAATCCCATCTCTTCCGGCGCTAACCAAACTTCCACATCACCTAAGCGCATCTCGCCCATAAATGGATGTGTTCTGCCCCAACCTCGCTGCGTTGAGTAACCAAGCGCCAATAAGAATCCTTCATCACCGCGTACTAAAAGCTGTAATCTCTCGGCACGATTGCTCGGGAATTGCATCGGCTCACGAGTAATATCACTCACTTTTGAATGAGATGCCGCATTCGGCGCATGCATTAATCCTTCATTGACTAAAAGATCTAAAATATGGGGGAAATTCTCATTATCGTGCGCCGTATCTTTTTCTAAAGTAGCCTCAACAACGTCATCAGCCGCTAATGAATGCTGCTCCTGTTGTGTTAAAGGCAATTCGCCATCGGCCATTAACGTAAAATCTAATAATCTGTGCGTATAATCAAAGGTTGGTCCTAACAGCTGTCCGCCCGGTACATCTTTATAAACCGCTGAAACTCGGCGCTTTAAGAAAATTTGCGACGTATCTAACGGTAAACTATCGGAAAATCGTGACAATGTGGTGCGATAAGCACGGAGTAAAAAGATCGCTTCAATCAGATCGCCGGCACTCTGCTTTACCGCTAATGCAGCAAGTTCAGGATCATATAGCGAGCCTTCGCTCATCACTCTGGAAATGGCTAACGGTAATTGTTCTTGAATTTGCGCCACGCTCAATTCAGCAATCTGGCGATCTCCACGGCGATAATCATCGAGATAAAGATGAGCGTTTTCAATCGCCTTTTCGCCACCTTTTACGGCTACATACATAAGAAACCTCTTATCGGAAAATTTTCGTCGTTCTTGGAAGGGCTAAAATCTGATTGCCTTGCGTAAAGATAAAATCAATGCCACAAGGAAAAGAGATTAAATCTGCTCTCTTTTGCCAAAATGCTGCCGGAATCGGTAATTCACAGATGCGCTCATCACGAATTCCTGGGCCTTGCCAACAGCTGCGAAAAGTCTCCGCGCGCTCCGGCAACTGAATAATCAACGTCGCAGATTGATCGGGATAGCGATCATCACCTTGAGAAAATTCGAGGGATTCTGCGGCTAAAAAACCTTCTAAATCGTAGATTCCAAAATCCGCAATCGTTTGATCTGATGTCACTTTGCAACCCGCATGAAATGTTAAATTCGCCGTGACATCCGCCGTCTGCCAATCATCTTGTAACCAGAGCGTAGTATCTGCATCTAAGAGCGATAAAGTTAAGGAAACAGTCGCGCTATTGAGCATTTCAATCGGTTCTATCGGTGCAATCGTTTGCCATTTTCCCGGCTCACTCATGGCGAGTAAGGCCTGGCGAAAGGTTTGCTGAGAATCATGAATTGGCGCAGAAAAGCCTTTAATAAATGCCGTCATACTTAATCCTCACCTCGCACTAATGTAAAGAAATCCACTTTAGTGGTTTGTACTTTTTGCGCTAATACCGCACGTTCTTGATGATGTTTTTCTATCAGCGGTTCCAATAATGTTTTATGCCACATTGCATGGCGTTCACTTTGCAGATAAGCATCGGCAAGTGCGATCAACTCAGAGGCTTTTTTATTTCTGCCAACTAGATAACCAAATCCTACTTCACCACTTTGTAGGCGAACGGCACTTCGAGTCACCGTCACTTCGCCGACATTAAACACTTGTCCTTCACCGGAAGTTTTCCCTTTTACCATCGCCATGCCGATTTCTGGCGCTCTTAAAAGATCATATTGTTCCGCTTTAAGTAAGGATTCAAACTGTAATAAAGCCTCCGATTGCTGCGTTAAAATTGATAACCAGAATTGCCGCTTCTGATCGACTTCATGCCCTTTTAAGGATGAAGATTGTCTGTCTTGCATGAATTTTTCTTCCATTTTTCAATTGTGTATTGAGAGAATTGTGAGTGATCATCGAACACTGAATTGCCTGTTTCCAACACTCGCTTATTACCGATATTGAGAGCGATCCATTGTTCAACCCCATCACTAAATAAATTTCTTACGTAAAACCTGCGACAACATATCAATAAGCGATACAGTCACGATGATAATCAGGATAATGGCCGTTGTTTGCGGGAAACTAAATCCACGAATACTCTCCCAAAGCAGCACACCGATACCACCAGCACCCACCATTCCAACTACTGTTGCCGAGCGCACATTCGATTCAAATCGATAGAGCGCATAAGAGATCCAAAGCGGTAAAACTTGCGGAATCACACCATATATGATCTCTTGAAGTTTGCTCGATCCGGTTGATCGAACGCCTTCTACCGGCCCTTCATCAATCGCTTCTACCGCTTCTGCAAAGAGTTTGGCTAAAGAACCTGTTGTGTGCAGAAAGAGCGCTAAAATTCCAGGGAATGGTCCAAGACCCACAGCTGCCACAAAGATCATCGCGAACACCATTTCGTTAATAGAACGCAGTGCATCCATCATTCGTCTGACAATCTGCTGCACCCAAACCGGTGCAATATTAGAAGCACTTAATAAACCGAGTGGAATCGCAAAGATAATCCCTAACAATGTGCCCCAAATCGCAATATAGAGCGTGACTAGAATCTCATCGAGATAGAGCTTCCAATGTGTGAAATCTGGCGGAAAAAACTCCTTTGCCATTGTCCACATATTGCCGGAATCTTTGATTAACGTTAAAGGCGCCATCTCTCCGCCTCGCCAAGAGATTGCCAGAATCATAAAGATTCCGACAATCAGTAACCAGTTAAACCATTTTTTATAGATACTGGTTGTTTTTTCTGCAATAACCATCTGTAAACTCACCTATTGAATACATTATTGACTTCTAGAAGCTTTAAACTTCTCAAGCTCTCTTGTCGGAATCAGCTGATCATTGCTGGATTCTTTAAATTTCGACCACGTCAGATTTTTTAAGATTGCTTTCTCGTCATCGTTATCGCCGTAAGTCAAAAAGAACGTTTTAATGTTGTTTTGCAGCTCTTTCGGTAAATCTGTGCGCCATACTAATGGATCTGATGAAATTTCTGGTGATTCCCAAATGATTTTCACACGCTCCACTAAGGGCGAATTTTTTGCTACTAATGCGTCCCAGTTATTACTGTTAAATGTCGCAACATCCACATGTTTATTCGCCACCGCCATAAAGTTACTTTCATGATTCGCATTTAAAGTTCTTTTGAAGATTTTATTGGCATCAACATCATTCACACCAAACACATAATATGCCGGCACTAAATAGCCTGAAGTCGAGTTAGGATCGCCATTTCCAAAGGTGAGATCGGCTGCTTTCGCCAGCATATCCTCGACGCTATTAAGATCTTTATTATCAACATGCGTGATCAAATAACTCTTGTAACCCGTTGTTCCATCATCATAAACCACTTGCGCAAAGACTTCACCAGAAGCACGATCAACCGCTTCCATCGCGGACTTATTGCCATACCATGCAATATCCACTTTGCCAAAACGCATTCCTTGAATCACGCCGGCATAATCACTTGCAAAGAAAGGTTTTACTTCAATCCCCAGCTCTTCACTCATATCATCTAACATCGGCTGCCAGTTTGAGCGTAAGTTTTGTGAGGATTCGGTACTAATAATCCCGAAGTTTAAAACCTCTTTATCCGCCGCATAAGAAAATGAGAGAATGCCAGCAACCGCTAGTGAAACAGCAGAAACTTTACGAATATTTTTAACCATTGAACGAATCATATTTTCACCTTTATATATCAAACTAGCTTAATTGAAGATCTAACATCGAAGCGCAAGGAATCGATGTTCCCTGCGATTTTGCCGGAACAGAAGCATATAAATTATCTAAAAACTCATTACTCAAATCGGCCATTTCACCGTAATAACGCACATGTCCTGATTTTAATGCCGCCACATGCTGACAATATTCACGGGCATAATCGACTTGATGGAGCGTCACAATGACGGTTTTCCCATCTTTTTCATTAATATCTTTGAGTGCTTGCATCACAGAACGTGCCGATTCTGGATCTAAAGATGCAATCGGTTCATCTGCCAAAATAATATCGGCTTCTTGCATTAAGACTTTCGCAATAGCAACACGTTGCTGTTGACCGCCGGATAAAGTAGAAGCACGCTGATAAGCAAGCTCTCTCAACCCAACTCTTTCAAGGCAAGAGAGCGCTTTTGCTTTCTCCTCTTTCGTAAAGAACTTACAAACGCTTCTCCAAAGTGGAACGCGGGATAAATTGCCAATTAAGACATTATCAAGCACGGAAAGACGAGTTACTAAATTGAACTGCTGAAATATAAAACCAATATTCGAGCGATGCGAACGTGCAGATTTGACAATATTGCCGTAGTTTTGAATCGTTCTCCCAAAAATTTCGATATTGCCGGAAGATGCCGCCGTAAGTGCATTAATATGACGCAATAACGTGGATTTTCCTGAACCTGATGGGCCTAACAATGCCGTCATCTGCCCTTTTGGAATCTCTAATTCAATATCAAAAAGCACCTGCTTTTTACCAAAAAACTTATTGAGTAATTCAATCTTAATCGCATTCATCTTGTATTCCTCCTTTTAGGATGAATGCAGTATAAAATTGGAATATGACGAAATCTGTATCTCACTGCTGGCACGCGATTGATAAAAATCTGCAAGCATTCTCCCCAGCCTCACATCAGTTTTAAAAGAAACTTTTTGCTCAGTCAGTTAAAACTAATCTCACAATGTTTCAGACGAAAAAATACCAGCGTTTTAGAGAATACGCTGGCATTTTAAAATAAACTATTTCACTTCAAGCCATCAATTATCGAAATCATCAGACCTGATCATAGATCATGATAAATTACTGATTATCTTCTACGAATTAAGGAATCAATATCGATCTGTTTAGCGGTGGTTGATTGTGGTTCTTGCGTCACTGTCTGCGCTTTTTCTCGATCTGTTTTTTCAATATTTACGGTTCGAGCAATTTTTTCTGCTTTCTGTGTAGCTTTCACAGTTCTAACTGGCGACATGATCGTTAGTAATAATAGCGCCGCAAATTCTACGACTAAAACCATCACGGCATAAATCACGGCGATAACGATGGCAAAAGGGTAATCGAAACGGAAAAAGCCATAATTCAATAAAATACCGCCTAATCCCCCCATTCCAATCATGCCTAATACCGCACTGGAAGAGATCAGCATTAACACTAAACTGCGTAATGATTTAATCACTTTTCCGGCAATACCATCTTCATCATCAGTATTAGCAAAAGCATGATATAACAACGTCGCAAAGTAGAATGCGCCTGAAATCATTAAAATAGGTTGCGCGGCTGCAATGCCGATAATCGTCCCCACTTGAGATTGTAGAAACGGCACTAACAACACCGCTAAAGCAATCACAGGATAACCGCCTAAAACAAACATCGCAATGCGTAATGGTAATGTTAAAAAGCTAATGAAGCCATTCACTCTTTTCAGATTATAGAGCGTAATCCCTATAAAAAACCCGGCAATAATCGCTATAAAAATTGCGCCTGAAAGCATCTCAATCGTTGCTTCAAACTCGCTGTAAATCAGAGCTTCGTGAGTATTAATAACATCTAAAATCGCTTCCATTATTTTTTCCTATGACAAAGATCACGATTGATCCACGATGAATTCCTAAAATCATACTATTAAACTAGCAAACTGAGTATCTAAATCTCTCAAATCACATATTTTTATGAGGATTTCAGCTTCGTAATATTTACCATTATTACTGGCGCACGATTAATATAGTCATTTGGGTTTAAAAAGAACTTTTATAACTGCCGGCGTGGGATTGCTAAAAGAATGCAACCATTCTCTCCAGCCATGCATCTGCCTGAAAAGAAGTTCCCACTTCAATCTTTAAAACTTTTAAAAGCGTTTCGAACACTACGACAACACATCATCTCATCACCTTGGCTTCAAATAGTCACCATTATTGCTGGCATGCGATTGGTACAATTCTGCAAGCATTCGACCCAGCGATGCATCGACTTACAAAAAAAGATTCTAATCCCAAT
>DXHP01000052.1 GCA_019113305.1 Candidatus Ignatzschineria merdigallinarum
AGGCAGAGCTGATAGAGTAGTTCACACCTTTGATTTTAAAAGGTGTTGCTAAACATGCAGAAACCGTTGAACCCATCGTACGCGTTACCATATATGGCCCGATACGTTTTGTTGCATTATTCTTACGAAGAATATCGATACTATCGATCTGGTTTTTAGTAGAAGCACCACCTGAACCAACAATAAGGCCCGTACGAGGATTAGAAACTTCATCTTCTGAAAGACCCGAATCTGCAATCGCTTCTTTCATTGCGATGTAAGCATAAGCTGCTGCATCTGCCATGAAACGAAAATCTTTACGATCGATTTGTGAAGCTAAATCGATATTCAGTGCGCCATGCACATGTGAACGGAAGCCGAAATCAGCCATCTCTTGAGAGAATTTGATTCCTGACTGAGTATTGAGGAGTGATTGTAAGACCTCTTCTTTGTTATTGCCGATGCTCGACACAATACCAAGGCCTGTAATAACAACACGTTTCATTAATAAAATTCCTCCAAGAAATTAAAAGTTGTCTGTTTGCGTGAAGAGACCAACTTTTAGATCTTCACCGACGTAGATTTCTTTGCCATCAACTTCCATCGTTGCATCTGCAATTCCCATCGTTAAAGATCTTAAAATAACACGCTTCATATGGATGTTATAAGTGATTTTTTTCGCGGTAGGGAGCACTTGTCCCGTAAATTTCACGTTGCCGGCCCCTAATGCACGACCACGACCTTTACCGCCCATCCAGCCAAGGTAAAAACCGACTAACTGCCACATCGCGTCAAGACCTAAACAGCCTGGCATTACGCTGTCGCCAATAAAGTGGCAAGGGAAAAACCAAAGATCTGGATTGAGATCTAGCTCAGCTGTAATGGAACCTTTGCCATATTTTCCACCTTTTTCTGTGATGGAAACAATGCGGTCAACCATGAGCATTGGGGGCATTGGAAGTTGTGCATTTCCTTCGCCGAATAAATTACCTTTTGCGCACTCGATAAGCTCTTCGTATGTAAAGCTTGGTTGGGTTGTAATTCTCGTCACGTCTTATTGATCCTATAAAATTGTACAGAATTAGATTATTGATATCTCTTTGATAATGGAGATTTTAACCTCTTTTATCAGGCTGATAAATAATTTCTAACCTGTGATTATACCTAAAAAAAGCTTTAAGAGTTAGCCACTTTCATGATGTGAGACTCTTTTATGCTTCATATTTGAAATAGATGCTTGATATCATAAGGCTCATTTCATGTAATTTGCCTATTGTACTGTAGCACCCTCTTTTTGTATTGATTCTTCTATTATTTAACAGTTGTTTTACAAATATTTTACAAATTCTTATATAAGTCTGGTTCCCCTTTGGGGCGAGTTTTAAAACGTCGATGCGCCCAAAGATATTGTTCTGGGGCTTTTTGAATCCAGTCTTCAAACATCTCATTAATTCGAAGCGTATCAGCTTCTAAATCTTTTGTGGGAAAATTCTCTAACATCGGCTGAATAATAATATGATATTTGTTCTTTTTACGAACGACATAGTAAGGCAAAGCCTTTGCTTTTCCAACTCGACAAAGTGTTGATGTTGCCGTAATTGTCAATGCTTTTACCCCAAAGAAGGGAATGAAAACATGATCTGTGCTGCCATAGTTTTGATCAGGCGCATACCAGATGAGATCGCCTGCACGTAGTAACTTAATCATTCTGCGAGTTTCATCACGAGTAATCGGTTCTAATCCCGATTGTTCATAGCGACCTTGATATTGCACATGCTCATAATATTCATTTTCATGTGGGCGATACATTCCTCGCACTTTTGTTTTAAACGAGATTGCTCTACCGCCAAGTTCAAGTGGCGTCATATGTAAGGTTAATAATAGTGCGCCGTAACCGCTCTCTTCAAAAGCTTTTAGATTCTCTAATCCTTCATAAACAAGATGTTTTTCCAGCTGTTTTTGCGGCATATACCAAGCAATAATGACTTCAAATATCGCCATTCCCATAGCGCTGAAATTTTGTTTAATGAGTTTTTTTTGAGATTTTTTGTCGAGTTCAGGAAAGCAGAGTTCAATATTTCGTTGAATAATTTTACGACGGCTCTTTGCGGCGTAGTAGGAGATCCAACCGACAATTCTTCCTAAAAATAGCAAAAAAGGTAATGGTAAATGTGCCATTATTTTTGCAAGAAAGATCCCAAAAGCTAAAAGCTTATGATCTGAGGCTTTTGGTGGAGTGTGTTTGCTCATAGTTCCATCTAATAACTATAAAATAATGGGTAATTATACCAGTTTTATTAAGAGAGTTGATTCTCAATCGCTTTTGTCACGGAAGGTGGTGTGATTGGTTGCTGGAAAGGGCGTAAAAAGTGGGGAAATCAATGGAAGAAAGCGGGTAACTTTTTTATTGGCTGACTTTTTGCAAATGGGTCATTTTTATTTTAAATAAATGAGTTATAGGATATCAATGGGATTAATTCTTGTTGTGCGGTAGAATCAGCTTTCTAATCTCTCATAAGAGAGAATATCCTCAACGAAATGGTCGGATCAAAAGTAGGTAAACTTTGATTTTGATCAAGTTATTTTATACCCTATAAGGTGTTTTTTTGATATGAGATTACAAATTCAAGCGAAGCTTTTTGTGCTTTTGGGTGTGATCACTCTTTTAGTGGGTTGTGGTTTTCATCTACGTGGAGATGTTTCGTTTCCAGATGTTTATCAAACGGCATATGTGGAGAGTGCAGAACCGGAATATTCTCGTGAAAGTATTGAGTTTTACGTGAAAAAACAGTTAGCTCCTCAATTACAATTTGTGGATTCAAAAGATCAGGCAGATGTAACAATTTATATTGATGAAAGCTATGATACGAGAGTATTAGCCAGTAATTTAAGTGGGGCGCAGAGGGAATATACGAGTTATCTTCGCGCCAATATTTCAGTCATTGATTCTCAAGGACGAGTTGTTTTTCCAACTGAAGGTTTCACCAGATCGCAAGATTTTTCATTAAATGAGCGTGAACCGTTAGCAAAAACAACGGCTGAAGAAGCAATTAAAAGGGAATTGTCGGAAGGTTTAAGTAGAGCCTTTATTCGACGCTTAACAACCGTGATTAGAGCAGGGAAATAGGGAGTATTCGTGAGTAACGAACAATTTACCGCCATTAAAGATGTGCAAGCGTATCAAGACGAACGCAATGTTGAGATTTCAAAAGTAGGGATTAGCGGATTACGCTTACCATTAACATTTAGTAATAGCGGCAATGAACAGGGAACGGTCATGGAAGCGGCGTTTACTGTGACTTTGCAAAAAGAGCGTAAAGGCACTCATATGTCGCGCTTTATCGAAGTTTGGGATAGTCAAAATAGACCCTTTTCTTTAGCAAGTGTGAAACCACTTCTTAATGATTTGGAAGCAAAATTAGATGCGACTAATGCGCAATTCCATCTTCAATTTCCGCTCTTTTTTGAGCGAGTTGCTCCGGTATCAAAAGCCAAGAGCGTAATGGATTTTAATTGTGAAATTATTGCGAAATCTAATGATGACAATCAAGGAAATGATTATTTTGAATTAGTCCTGATGGCGCCGGTAACGAGCCTTTGCCCATGTTCAAAAGAGATTTCTGAATTTAGTGCGCATTCACAGCGTTCACATTTAACCATTTCCCTCATCTTAAAAGATCAAGCATCATTAGAAGCATTAGATATTGATGGCTTATTGCATGAGATGGAATCTGTGGGATCATCAAAACTATATCCGTTATTAAAACGTCCTGATGAGAAATATGTGACAGAGCATGCTTATAAAACACCGCGTTTTGTAGAAGATTTAGTGCGTGATTTAGTAGTTCTTTTAAGAGAGCGAACGGATCTTAAAGCATTCTCGGTACAATCTGAGAACTTTGAATCTATTCATAATCATCAAGCCTATGCAAAAGTGAATTATACATTTTAAGCATTGAGGGAAAGTGATCGACAAGATCATCAATATGCTGCCGGCATCATCGGTTATTGAAGCGCCTGAAGTAGATCATTTAATATCTATTCAGGCGTTTTTTATATTTTGGCAAATAGTTTTTTCGAATCTGATTAGTCGCGGGAGAGAATGCTTGTATGTTTATATCAATCTCATGCCAGCATTTGTAAGAGCAGTTCTTTAATTGAAAAGATGATGTCTTTATTATGTTTTTTTTAAAGGCTGATTAGCGGCTGGGGAGAATGCTTGCATGCTTATACTAATCTCGCGCCAGCAGTTGTAAAAAGGGTTCTTGAACTGAAACTATTTAATCAATTTTGTGTCAGGGTTATAGAAGCGATTCTTGAACTGAAAAGATTTTAGCTGTGCCAGCGATGAAATAAAGGATCATCCTTATTTCTATAAAAAGATTATAATGATGCAGCACTATTTCTCATCGGCAATCAAACAAGAGGTATTAATGTTAGAATCAGATCGACTTATTGTCAGCGAGCATCCTTTAGAAGAGGATAAGATTATTGATCGCGCAATTCGCCCGAAAAAATTGGCTGATTATACCGGGCAAGCACCGATTCGCCGGCAGTTAGATATCTTTATTCAAGCAGCAAAAAAGCGCGAAGAAGCATTGGATCATGTTTTGCTTTTTGGGCCTCCGGGATTAGGCAAAACAACGCTTGCGCATATTATTGCTTATGAAATGGGCGTAGGTTTAAAACAAACCTCTGGACCGATTTTGGAAAAAGCCGGTGATTTAGCAGCGATTTTGACGAGTTTAGAAGAGAACGATATTCTTTTTATCGATGAGATTCATCGTTTAAATCCGGCGGTGGAAGAAGTGCTCTATCCGGCGATGGAGGATTATCAACTCGATATTATGATTGGAGAAGGTCCGGCGGCGCGTTCTGTGAAGATTGATTTGCCGGCATTTACACTGATTGGTGCAACAACACGAGCAGGATTGCTCTCATCACCGCTGCGAGATCGTTTCGGGATTGTGTCCCGTTTAATGTTTTATACCAATGATGAGTTAACGAAAATTGTGAAACGCTCTGCCAATCTTTTAGGTGCCCCGATTACGGAGGAAGGCGCATTTGAGATTGGTCGTCGTTCTCGTGGAACGCCGCGCGTGGCTAACCGTTTATTACGCCGCGTGCGAGATGTGGCAGAAGTACAAGCAGATGGCGATATCACCATTGAGATTTCACAAAGTGCGTTAGAGATGCTCGATATTGATAATGCCGGTTTAGATGAGCATGATCGTAACTTTTTACGTTTAATCGTGGATAAATTTGATGGCGGACCGGTAGGAATTGATACGCTTGCCGCAGCGCTTGGCGAAGAGAAAGGGACGCTTGAAGATATGATTGAGCCTTTCTTAATTCAAGAAGGTTTTATTATGCGAACGCCGAGAGGAAGAATGGCGACAAATCATTGCCGACGTTATTTTGGTATGGATGTCGATATCGAGATAGATGAAGAATCTTTGTAAGGTATTAGGGAATTTTAAACCGGCATGATTGCCGGTTTTTTTATGGTGTAAAATCGATATTCC
>DXHP01000053.1 GCA_019113305.1 Candidatus Ignatzschineria merdigallinarum
AATCGTTAAATTACCCTTTTCTGCTTCTCGCAAAATCTGTATCACCATATCTTCGAGCAGCGGTTTTGGCGGAAAATTCCCCGTACCACTACCTAATAACGTTAAAAAGCTACTACGAAATACGCCTGAAGGCAGCTGAATATCTCTGCCGGCAAGCGCGCCGACTGATACATAACGAATCCCTCGCTCACCGGCTTTCTCATCGACTTTCAAAGTCTGTGTCATTAATGCTTGAATCATCAACTCCGCCGGTTTTCCCCATAGGTAATCGATAATAATATCAACTCCTCTTTTCGCAAGACGCTGGAAATCCGCTAATAGAGCCACATCATCTTGTTCCGTATCAATATACTCATCAGCAGCAAGCGCCATTAACCCACTACGTTTACGACCCGCGGCAATGACCTTTTTGGCACCTAAAATTCTAGCGATTGCCAATGCTTGCTTTCCTGTATCACCAGTGGCACCCATAATTAACACCGTTTCACCCTGCACCATTTTAGCCCGCCATGCTAACGGCAACCATGCGCCAATCGCAGGATTCACCAAAGCGGCGACCATATTGTCATTGAGTGACTCTGGAATCTTAACCATCATTGATGTCGGTGCATATTCAGCCATTGCCCCAAATTCACTAGATGTCGTTTGAAAATAGACTTTTTCACCTTGTGCATTAATTCCCACGCCATCCGTGCCACATACAACCGGTAACATCTCTTGTTTAGGACTGCCATAATGCGTTCCGGCAACAATGGCTCGATCAAGCTGTTTAAGCGAGGATGCAATCACTTTAACAACAGATTTATCTGTCTTTATCGCCGCCATTGATACCGTTTGATACTGCGGCGCGGTTCCTAATTTTGATAAAACAGCGGCTTGCATTTGCGTCATAATGTCTCTCTTCTCACGAATGAATATGGATATTAAAAGGAATATCTCGTTATAATATAAGTAATAACTCACATTTTAAACTTACATTTCCTGCCCTCAAACACTATGACAAAAACATCGCTTAAACCGCTTAAAATACCGACTCAAGCAAGATCTTGGGCAACATATCATGCGATTTTAGAAGCCACCACTTACATTTTGATGGAACAAGGGTATGACTCTTTCACCACCAATCATGTTGCAGAACGCGCCGGCGTGAGTATTGCTTCGCTCTATCAATATTTTCCCAATAAAGAATCTCTTGTCGCGACATTACATACAGATCACGCAAAACAAACTCGCCAAAAGATCAACGACATTCTCAATAATGCCGGCGATTGTTCCACTACAACAATGATTGATCTCTTTGTTGATGCGATGGTGGAATCACACTGTGAAAATCCTGAGCTACATCGCGTTTTTCAGGAAGAGATCCCCAGATTACTAAAAACTTCAATTTTAAAAGAGGGGAATGATCAATTTTTAGAAACGATCGCGCTCATTACTAAAAATGCGAATCTTCCCACCATTGCACAAAAAAACATTGCTTGGACGATCCGCATTCTGACTCATTCTATCGTTCATCACGGCATTATTGATCGCCGAGAAGATCTTCTCTCTGGCAGAATGAGTGCTGAGCTCAAGATCATGTTGCGAAAGTTATTACTATAGATGATGGTGATCCATTTCCATGACTCTAACTCAGCATCATAAGGTTAGTTCATCACTAAACCGCCATCAACCATAATATTCTGCCCTGTTACACCGCGGCTCCAAGGCGATGCAAAATAGAGCACCGTATCTGCCACTTCTGCCGGCGTTGTCACTTTTCCTAATGGCGTATTTTGCTTAATAATCTCAAATACCGCTTCTGATGTTGCAGCGCTTGCATCCGTCGTTTGCAACAAGCCACCGCTGACCATATTAATGTTGATCCCAAAGCTGCCCAAATCTTTCGCCATATTACGCGTGAATGAGAGTAGCGCCGATTTTGCTGTATTGTAATCATGATAAGCAACCACAGGTTTTTGCACGAGATTGGTGCCGATATTAATAATTCGCCCAAATCCTATCTGTTTCATCTCCGCTAATCCCGCTTGGATTGTATTAAGAGAACCTTGTACTGCGCCCTCAAGCTGCTTCAGAAAATCCTGCCAATGAATCGCCTCGGCATCCTTGCGGTTTATTGGGTCAAACTTAAAATTCACCAACGCATTATTTACAATCGTCGTAATAGGCGTGCCGAAATGCGCTTTCGCTGTCGCAAATAGCCGATCCATCGAATCTCGCTCACGAATATCCCCTTGAATGGCAATCACATTACCGCCGCTCTCTCTCAGCTCTTTCGCCAAATTCTCTGCTTGCGCCACATTTTGATAATAATTGATGATGACTTTCGCGCCTTCCCTGACAAAAGAGCGCACAATCTCCGCTCCTAACCCCCGATTTCCACCGGTGACTAATACAATCTGATCGTTTAATTTCATATGTTTCTCTTATCCTTTCCCGATTTTTCGGTATAATTCTCGTCCTAACTTCATTAAAAAACAAAGTAACATTGCTATGATTGAATTCCAAGGTCTCACTGTCCGTATGAACGCTAATGTCTTAATTGACGGATTTAGCTTCTCTGTCGCGCCCAAAATGCGTATTGGATTGGTGGGTAAAAACGGTACCGGAAAAACGACACTTTTTAATACCATTTTAGGTCGCTTAGAACCTGATAAAGGCGATATTCAAATTCCTAAAAGTGCGGTCATGGCAGAAGTTGCCCAAGAGATCACTAATACCGAATTAACGGCTTTTGAATATATCTTAAGCGGCGATGAAGAGTTGGTAAAACTGCGTGAAGATGAACTTGCCGCACTGGAAGCTGGCGATGGCATGAAAATCAGTGATATTCATACACGTCTTGAACAAATTGATGGTTATCGCGCAGATAGCCGCGCTTATCAACTGTTAGATGGTCTTGGCTTTAAAGCAGAAGATTATCATAAAAAAGTGAAAGAATTCTCCGGTGGTTGGAGAATGCGCCTGAATATCGGTAAAGCGCTCATGTGCCGCTCTGATATCTTGCTACTTGATGAACCGACGAACCACTTGGACTTTGAAACGGTTGTCTGGGTTGAGGATTGGCTTAAGCAATATGCCGGTATTCTGATCGTGATCTCTCATGACCGCGATTTTCTCGATAATATCTGTACGCATATCATCCATCTCTATCAACAAAAAGCGACGGCTTATACCGGAAATTACACGGCATTCTTACGCTTAAAAGCAGAAAAATTGGCGCATCAACAAGCACAATTTGAGAAAAATGAGAAGGTGCGTGCGCACTTACAAAAATTCGTCGATCGTTTCAGTGCTAAAGCCACTAAAGCGAAACAAGCTCAAAGCCGGGTGAAAGCCCTCCAAAAACTGGAAGATATTGCGCCGGTTGTCGCCGAAAATGAATTTGCCTTTAGTTTCCAAACGCCAGATCGCTTGCCTGACCCGCTCATTCGTCTCGATGAAGTGAGCTTTAGCTACGATGGTTCGCATAACATCTTAGAAAAGATTGATATGACTATCACGCCAGAAACGCGCATGGGAATCTTAGGTCGAAATGGGGAAGGTAAATCAACGCTGATTAAGATGATTGCCGGTGAAAATGCGCCAACGGAAGGATCAATCATTGCCTCTGAGCATCTGCGTGTAGGTTACTTCTCACAACACCAAGTCGAATATCTCAACTTAGATGCCGATCCTGTTTGGCATATTTTGCAACTTGATAAAGAAACATCTATTCAAGAAGCCCGTAACTTCCTAGGCTCTTTCGGCTTCCATGGAGACAAAGTTTTAGAAAAAATCGCCCCATTTTCAGGGGGAGAAAAAGCCCGCCTTGCGCTGGCAATGATTGTCTTCCAAAAGCCAAACTTACTCCTGCTTGATGAGCCGACGAACCATTTAGATATCGAGATGCGTGAAGCGATTGCCCTTGCCTTACAAGAATTTGATGGCGGTGTTTTAATGGTATCGCATGATGCTTCGCTGCTAGAGCTCTGCTGTGATCAGTTTGTTCTGGTCGCCAATAAAGGATTAACTGAATTCAAAGGCGATCTGAATGATTACAGACAATATTTGATTGAGCAGAATCGTGAAGCCAATCGGGCTGAAAAAAAAAGTCCAACAAAAAACGAAGAAAAGGAAACGATCAAGCCTAAACGTCATATCGAACGAGAAGAGCGCAAAGAGCTGCAAGCCGAACTGCGTCGCTTAACACGAGAAACTGAACAAGCTGAAAAGAAACTACCGAAGCTTGAGGCTAAAATTGAAGCCATTGACGCAGTTTTAGGTGATCCAGCAACTTACGACACAAAATCGCCGGAAGCCATTCAAAAGCTGAATGATGAAAAGCTACAACTTGAAACAGAACAAGCATCATTGGAAGAAGCATGGCTTTTAGGTTCTGCAAGAATCGAGGAGCTCTCAGAACTGTTAGCATAACGCAATCCCTCAAGAACCTCTTTTATCACGATACCTAATGTTTTCATTAGGTATTTTTTTATCAAAATTCTTTAGTCGCAAATAAAATAATTGACATGAATCAATAAAAACAGGGTTATTTCACAAAACATTAAATATTATCATTAGGAGAAAATCATAAATCTGCTCATTACTGACGAATTAATATTATTTAAAACCATGCATAAAATAAAAAATCCTGATTGAAAATGACTGCTTAAAAACATATCCCTTTGTTATAAAAGTATTTAATAAATGACCCCATTAACCACAAAATAAGCAATGATTATCAACTACAAATGAGAACTTAAAACAAATAACTATTTAATATCAAGAGGTTCATGAATAAGCGACCTACAAACGATTATTCCAATAATGTAAAATTAATATATATTGTAAATCGTTAATATTGGATGATTCTTATGAAAATAACACGA
>DXHP01000054.1 GCA_019113305.1 Candidatus Ignatzschineria merdigallinarum
AAATTCTTAAAAGCTTGGAATAGTTTCTCTACCAAAAGCTCTTTCAATCGTGGTACCGAACTTATCGTAAACCAATACCGTGTGCCGTTCACGCCTGCAATTGTTGTCAATGGCGAATACCTTTTAAGCGCACAAGATGCATCAGGTCGTCCTGGCAATGGTAATGCCTACGAAAAATTTATCATGACCATTGACGATGCTGTCGAAAAAGTGAGAAATGAACGCGCTGCACAAAAAGCAGTAACAGTTGAAGTTGAAGAAGCATCGTTACCACAGTAGAATTACATTTCCTTTCAAAACATTTTAAAAGGGCTCAACGTAGCCCTTTTTTATATTCTGACTCAACTACTCATCCATAAGAGGATTCTGCGATGTCACTCTATTTTTCACCACAGATAGATCCTATTATCTTTTCCATCGGTCCTGTTGCCCTACGCTGGTATGCGTTAATGTATATTATTGCATTAGGTTTAGCCGTATTACTAGGTAGCTATCGTGCCAAAAAACCAAACTCCGGTTGGACGCCGGCACAAGTAGGCGATATCGCATTCTACCTCTTTCTCGGCGCAGTATTAGGTGGAAGAATTGGTTATACGCTCTTTTATGACTTTGGAAACTTCATTGATAACCCTGCTTCTATTATCGGCTGGACAGGATCTACCATCGAATGGTCCGGCATGAGTTTTCATGGCGGATTAATCGGCGTTGTTATTGCTAGCTTCTTAATCGCGAAACGTTACAAAAAGACCTTTTGGGAATTTACAGACTTTATCGCACCACTCGTACCGTTAGGACTTTTCTTCGGCAGATTAGGCAACTTTATTAATGGCGAGTTATGGGGAAGATTTACTGATCAAACGTGGGGATTCTTCTTCGAGTTCGCACCGACTACAGTAGATTTCATCTATCGTCACCCTTCTCAACTTTATGAAGCATTTACCGAAGGCTTATTACTCTTTATTATTCTTTGGATATACACAGCAAAACCAAGACCTAAAGGCGCTGCTTCCGGCATATTCTTATTAGGCTATGGCGGATTCCGCTTTATTGTCGAATTCTTCAGAGAACCCGATGCACACCTTGGCTATATTGCCGGCGGTTGGCTAACACAAGGAATGCTACTCTGTGTTCCCATGATTCTCATTGGTCTTATCATCCTTATTACAGCATATCGTAGGAAATCATCATGAAACAGTACCTCAATTTAATGCGCGAAGTTCGTGAAAATGGCAACTTTAAGGAAGATCGTACCGGCACTGGTACTTACTCTATTTTCGGTCATCAAATGCGATTTAACCTACAAGATGGCTTCCCTTTAGTAACGACTAAAAAGTTACACCTTCGCTCCATTATCCATGAGCTGCTTTGGTTTTTAAAATGGGAAACCAATATCGCTTACTTACAAGATAATGGTGTAAGAATTTGGAATGAATGGGCAGATACTGAAGGCAACTTAGGGCCCGTTTACGGTGCACAGTGGCGCTCTTGGCCCAAAGCAGATGGTAGCATTGTCGACCAAATTAGCAATTTGATTCACGACATTAAAACAAATCCTGATTCCCGCCGCTTAATTGTAAGCGCATGGAACGTGGGTGAACTTGATAATATGGCACTTCCACCTTGCCATCTTCTCTTTCAATTTTATGTCTGTGATGGAAAATTATCCTGCCAGCTCTACCAACGCTCTGCAGATATCTTCTTAGGCGTTCCATTCAATATCGCAAGCTACGCTCTCTTAACGCATATGATTGCCCATGTTTGTGATCTAAAAGTTGGTGATTTTGTCTGGACCGGTGGAGACTGCCATCTTTACGCTAATCATTTAGAACAAGCCGATCTACAACTCAGCCGAGAACCAATGGCATTACCAGAACTTGTCATTCATAATAATCCTCAAAATATCTTTGATTTCAAATTTGAAGATTTTGAAATTCAAGGCTATGAATCACACCCAACTATTAAAGGCGTAGTCGCAGTATAAAATGAGTAATAATCACGAAGAAGATGTGGTTCATGTTTACACCGATGGTGCATGTAGTGGAAATCCCGGCCCCGGCGGCTGGGGAGCGCTGCTCTGCTACAAAGGTCATGAAAAAGAACTCTCTGGTTTTGAAGCAGATACCACCAATAATCGCATGGAATTAACTGCGGCAATCAAAGGTCTCCAAGCCTTAAAAAGACCTTGCCATGTCGTTTTAACCACTGACTCACGTTATGTACAACAAGGAATCATGAATTGGCTCGAAGGTTGGATTCGTCGCAACTGGAAAACAGCGAATAACAAACCTGTACTTAACCAAGATTTGTGGCGATTATTAATGGCGGAACGTGATCGCCATCTCTCCATCGATTGGTGTTGGGTTAAAGGTCATGCCGGACATCGAGAAAATGAAATTGTCGATGATCTTGCAACCGGCGCTATTAAAGCCAATCTTCACACTTTAGATTAATGAACAACGAGGGAATCTATCATGAGTAGACAGATTATTTTAGATACTGAAACAACAGGATTTGATTACGATAAAGGTGACCGAATTGTGGAAATTGGTTGTATCGAAATGATTGATCGTGAAATTACGGATAACCATTTCCACGTTTATATTAATCCCGAAAGACCAATGCCCATTGAAGCATTCAACGTCCATGGATTAGGCGATGAATTCTTAAAAGATAAACCGCTCTTTGCAGAAGTGGGTCAAAGTTTTTTAGATTATATTGATGGCGCAGAACTCATTATTCATAATGCCGGGTTTGACGTACCATTTCTGAACTATGAATTAGCGCAAGTGGGATTACCACCTGTGACAGATCGATCAGAAGTCATCGATACCTTGAAGATGGCTCGAGAAATCTATCCGTCACAGAGAAATACACTAGATGCACTTTGCCGCAGATTAAACGTTGATAACTCAGGACGAGAACTCCATGGCGCACTGTTAGACTCGGAATTACTCGCTCAGGTTTATCTCAACATGACGGGCGGACAAGAATCATTTTTTGATGCTTTCGAATCGCCGCTCAATTCAGCTTTGGCAAACAATAGCAATGATCCGTCTCAACAAAAGGTCAACAATCGCCCCAAAGGTCGAATCTGTTACGCGAGCGCTGAAGAGCTCGAAATTCATAATGCATTTATTGAGAAATTTAATCACTAATATCCACTCTTCGATATTTCTAAAAAGCTTACAACACTAGATGTTCGTGAGCTTTTTTTATATCCCTTAAAAAATCCTTTCTCCCTCTTTTTTCTACTTTTAATGCTTATTCTGACACTGGAAAAATGGCTCTATTGAAATATTTACCACCAATATAGCCTAAAACCCTCCTTCATAAATCTTTCAAAAAAATGCTTTTTCATTGCAAAAAATCATTTCTGACTCTTCGAGCCTGTTATAAAATAGAAGTCTTTCTGTTTTTTCAACTCGCCCTCGAGTCATTTTAGATCTGCAATATCTCACATGGTTCCCTGGCTTATTTTTAAAGGTTAAAATTGTGACTCACAAAATTGGTTTTGTTTCACTTGGTTGTCCAAAAGCCCTCGTAGATTCGGAATATATTCTGACCCAACTACGGACTGAAGGTTACGAAATTGTCCCACAATATGATGAAGCAGATCTTGTGGTTGTTAATACTTGTGGCTTCATTGATTCTGCCGTCCAAGAGAGCTTAGATGCCATTGGTGAGGCATTAGATGAAAATGGCAAAGTTATCGTAACGGGCTGTCTTGGTGCTAATGCAGATAAGATTCTTTCTCTCTATCCAAATGTCCTTAGCGTCACAGGTCCGCACGCTTTCCAAGAAGTGATGGCGTCTGTTCACGAACATCTCCCTAAACCGCATGATCCTTTCTTAGACCTTGTTCCTGCCGCCGGCATTAAATTAACACCTCGTCACTTTGCATATCTCAAAATTTCTGAAGGATGCAACCATAGTTGCACTTTCTGTATTATTCCGTCAATGCGTGGCAAACATCAATCTTACGCAGTTGGCGATGTCTTGTCGCAAGCCAAAAAGCTAGCAGCTGCTGGCGTTAAAGAACTCTTAGTAGTTGCTCAAGATACCAGTGCTTACGGTGTGGATATCAAATATCAAACAGGATTTTGGGATGGCAAACCTGTCCGTAGCCATATTCAAAATCTCTGCGAAGAACTTGCAAAGCTTGGCGTTTGGGTTCGACTACACTACATCTATCCCTACCCTCATGTCGATCACCTCATTCCTTTAATGGCAGAAGGCAAAATTTTGCCTTACCTCGATGTCCCAATGCAACATGCTTCACCAAGAATTCTCAAAGCGATGAAGCGCCCAGCAAATAGTGAAAACATGCTGAAACGTATTCAAAAATGGCGTGAAATCTGCCCAGAAATCACGATTCGTTCGACATTTATTGTCGGCTTCCCTGGAGAAACTGAAGAAGAATTTGTCGAATTACTCAACTTCATTAAAGAAGCGCGCCTCGACCGAGTCGGCGCATTTATCTATTCACCCGTTGAAGGTGCGCCGGCAAATAAGATCGCCGCAGCTATTCCTCTTGAGATTCAAGAAGAAAGATTGGAGCGATTTATGACACTTCAAGCTGAAATCTCTGCCGGGAAACTCGCGGCTAAAATTGGTCAGACACTAGAAGTCCTTATTGACGATTTTGATATCGAGGAAGATATTGCTATTGGAAGAACCAAAGCCGATGCACCTGAAATTGATGGCCTAGTTTACATCGACAATGCAACGCCGGAAATGATCGGTAAAATTATTCATGTTCAAATTGATGATGCCGATACTTACGATCTCTACGGAACAGTTGTTCAATAAATTATTGATAATAATAAGCCGCAGTAAATCAAAGTCTACTGCGGCTTTTTTTATCCCTATAAAACGTCACATCTTCGGCAGCATCAACATCTTGTAATACGCCTGTATTAAAGCAACCACTCAATCGGCAACCATGTTAAAACTTTCATCAATCCGCGCTCAAATGCATTGGTATTAGGCTCTACATCATAACTTTTCATTAACTCCCCATTTTCATATACCAACCAACGGAGTTTTCCTTTCTCAGAAACAACTTGATAAGAACGCTCTAACAATTGCTCATGAATTTTTTGATCGATTCTCTGCGACAGATCCTCATTTAAAATCACCACGCCCATTTCAGTATTAATTTTCGCAGATCGTGGATCTAAATTTAATGATCCAACGAAAAGCCGAGACTTATCCACCACAAAAGTTTTCGCATGTAAACTCGATGCAGAGCTTCCCACAAGCCCTTTATCTCGCACATCTGGCACATCATCTGCATAAGTCGCTTTTAACTCATAAATTTTCACACCGGCATCAATAAGCTGTTTGCGATAATTAGCATAGCCTGCATGGACAAATGCCACATCAGTCGCATCATAAGAGTTCGTTAATACTGAAACACTGATTCCACTTTCCACAAGATCGATCAAGAACTTCGTTCCTTCACCCGTTGGTACAAAATAAGGAGAGACAAAAAAGATCTCCTGACGAATATCACCAATGGCTTGCACTAAAGGTTTATGGAAATCATTTTTGCTCCAAACGCCTAACGCTTTACTTGGCGGATCTGAGATTAACAGGGCATTCGACCATTCCCAACGAATATCATGATTAATCATTTTTTCTAATAATGTCGAGCTCATTAATGCCGTTTCATAAGTTTCAACATCCGCACGATACTTCGTTCGGCGAAGCTTATCTAATGCCGCAAGATAATCACTACCATACTCTTTTGTGATAATTTGCTCCGCGGGATATGACAAAACACTATTCCAATAATTATCAAAATCACGTGATAATTCCGGCACAATCTTCCCTATCGTAATTACATCAAGATCTGAAAATACCATACCATCGCCGGCAGCGAAATATTCATCACCAATATTTCTCCCACCTGTGATGGCTACTTGTCCATCAACAATCAGCGACTTATTATGCATTCGATGATTCAGCCTTTTAAAATCAATCAAATACCCTAAAAAACGTACTTTACGGTTAGTAAAGGGATTAAAAAGACGAATCTCAATATTCGGATGATCATTCAAAATCGATAATAAGTCATCCATCCCGCGAGTATTATTATCATCGAGCAACAAACGAACACGAACACCGCGCTCTGCCGCTGCATAAATATCTCGTAACAACATCATCCCTGAAGTATCAGGTCGCCAGATATAATATTGTAGATCGATCGATTCTTCAGCCACATTCAATAATGCCGAACGCGCCACAAATGCATCTAAAGGATCTCCTAAAACAAATACGCCGGTGAGACTGTTATCTTCTGGTTTCTCCGTCATTAAAATTTGCGCTAGCATCGTATTCTCACTCGGAGGAATCGCCCGGCTCTCGACCTGCTCTAGTTTGGGCAACGGCTTCACCGCACAAGCAGCTAAAACGCTCAGCGCTAAAATGACTAGAACGACAATAATTAAAAATATTTTTATAAACTGTCCGATCGTCGCCATAATGAATCCTCATATTTCCATCATCTATCAATATTACGCATCCGGTGATTATACTCCGGATTAATAGATCTATAATCTCTAATAATTATGAATTTTATTAAAAATACAAATCAATTCTTAAGCTTATCACTAAAGCTATGAGTGATTTGTAAAGAACCTTCTTTATTCAATACTCGCTTATTATATTTTATCTCACAATTTTCTGACAGGTTTTCTCATCTATTGCGGCGATATAGAGCCAATATTAAATTCCTATAAAATATGACAAACAGCCCTATTTCTCCTAGAAAATGATAGAGTATAGGCGCTTATCCCAAAATATAAGATGATAAGCTTTCATGTCATTCAAAGAACATCACTAAAAGGAGCTGCTAAATGAAATTGATCGCCGATGTTGCACAACGCCGTTACACTTGTAAAGCCTATGATCCCAGTAAAAAGATCCCTAAAGACGCGATCGAGCAACTCTACACAGTACTGAGAAATAGCCCATCTTCTGTAAACTCTCAGCCTTGGCACTTTATGATTGCTGAATCAGATGCGGCAAAAGAGAAAATTCTGCCGGCAATTTTTGAATTTAATCGCCCTCGTATTTTAAATGCGTCTCACGTTGTGATTTTCCTCTCTCGTAATGAATTTCCTAACGAATATCTGACGCAAATTGTCGATCAAGAAGAGCAAGATCAACGCTTCCCTAAAGCAGAGATGAAAGAAGCGAATGATAAAGGTCGCCGCTACTTCGTCGGACTTAACAGCGAATCAGAGGCCGATCTTCACAATTGGCAAAATAAGCAGATCTATATTGCTTTAGGTAATCTGCTCTTTGCAGCTGCAGCATTAGATATTGATTCAACGCCGATTGAAGGTTTTGATGCAAAGAAGCTCGATGAAATTTTAGATTTAACAGCAAAAGGCTATCGTAGTGTTGTTATCGCATCATTAGGCTATCGCAGTGAAGAGGATTTTAATGCGGACTTTAAAAAATCTCGCCTTCCTTTTGAAGATATTTTTACAATTTTTTAAAATTCATTCATAGATCTTACTCAAATCCCTGATCATAAAAGTGATTATTAAAAACCCAAGAAGCCCACTATTCGTAGCTCTTGGGTTTTATTAATGAGATAGGCAGAAAACCGACTTCAGATATTTATTGAAAAAGGCTTGCTCCATCTAGAAAAACACACTAAAATTCAGCCCTCGCTCTCTGCGAGATAAGAAGCCTTTCTTGACACCTTCCCTTTCACCATTTTTAAAGAGTTTTGATAAAACTACTCCTCTTTAATCAAATGCGGAGGCGCTTATGCAACAACCAAACCGTTTACACAAGTACGAACCTTGGCGTGATCCTAATTCCGTTCCCCATGTTGAAATTATTGATATCGTTAAACGCTATGATGAGCATTTAGCGGTAGATCATATCTCTTTAGATATTTATAAAGGGGAGTTTTTCTCACTACTAGGTCCCTCTGGCTGTGGGAAAACCACGCTTTTAAGGATGTTAGCAGGATTTGAAACACCGACTTCCGGCAAGATTTTGCTAGAAGGCGAAGATATGTCTAAAATTCCGCCGTACGAACGACCGGTAAATATGATGTTTCAAAGCTATGCGCTATTCCCACATATGACAGTGGAAGATAATATCGCCTTTGGTTTAAAACAAGATAAGGTTAAAAAGCCAGAAATTCGCCGCCGCGTGAATCAAATGCTAGAGCTCGTGCAGATGGAACGTTTTGCAAAACGCAAGCCTCATCAGCTCTCTGGTGGACAACGTCAACGTGTTGCACTGGCAAGAAGTATTGTTAAAAAACCGAAATTACTTCTTCTCGATGAACCTTTAGGGGCGCTTGATAAACGTCTTCGTGAACAAACCCAGTTTGAGCTCATGACAATTCAAGAAGAACTTGGTATCACCTTCATTATTGTCACGCATGACCAAGAAGAAGCGATGACCGTTTCCAGCCGTATTGCCGTAATGGATTCAGGCTGTCTTGCACAGGTTGCGACGCCAGCAGAAATTTACGAATTCCCGAACTCTCGTTATGTCGCAGAATTTGTGGGGGATGTAAATATCTTTGAAGGCGTAATTTCTGAAATTTCTTCTAATAAAACAACGGTTGAAAGCTTTGAAGCACCAACTCCGCTTGTCTGTGCGCAAGGTGTTGGCGCAACTGTGGGTTCACAAGCTTGGGTTGCCGTTCGCCCTGAGAAATTGGATATCTCCTTAACACCGCCGGAAAATGCGACCATAAACTGTGTCGAAGGTGAAGTTTGGGATATCGGTTATATGGGAAACGTCTCAATTTATCACGTTAAATTGGATAATGAGAAAATGATCACCGTTTCACAGATGAATGATACGCGTGTGATTGAACAACGTATTACCCATGAAGATCGCGTCTATGTGAGTTTCACAGATGACTCAGGGATTGTACTCATCTCTTAACCTTTAAACATGGAGGGTTGACAATGCCACATCGTCAACAAGGGGTCGGAACATTTACCGGCATCATGGCGGAAATTGCTTCTCGCCTCAATTTTACACATCGCCGCTTGCTCCGCTTTGCACCCTACCGTTTTTTAGTCGGCCTTGGCCATAGCCATCGCTTTCTTATTGGCGTTCCTTATCTTTGGTTAACGCTCTTTTTCTTAATTCCATTTCTGATTATTTTAAGAATCAGTTTTACGGAAGCCGCGATTGCCTCTCCCCCATTTTCAGATCTTCTAGAATGGATTGATGATGGATTATTACAGATTACCGTTAACTTCCAGAACTATATGGAAATCTGGGAAGATGGAATCTATATTCATGCCTATTTAAATAGTGTCAAAATTGCCTTTTTCTCTACACTATTAACACTAATGATTGGCTATCCGATAGCGCTTGCGATGTCACGCGCTTCTAAAAAGTGGCAGCTATTTCTGTTAATGCTCGTCATTTTGCCCTTTTGGACATCATTTCTTATCCGAATTTATGCGTGGATCACTATTCTTTCTCCCACCGGCGTACTCAATAACTTTATTAATTGGGTCGGAATGGGCATCGGTTTAATTGACCCAAATTCGCCGGTAACGCTCCATATTCTACATACGGACTTCGCTGTTTATATCGGCATTGTTTATGGTTATCTACCCTTTATGATTCTTCCCCTCTTTGCGACGTTAATCAAAATTGATGACACATTGGTAGAAGCTGCTTTGGACTTGGGTTCACCACCGCTTAAAACATTCTGGACAATCACCTTTCGATTATCACTTCCGGGCGTTTTAGCGGGTTGTTTCTTAGTCTTTATTCCGGCGATTGGGGAATTTGTTATTCCAGACCTCCTCGGAGGATCGAATGTCACCATGATCGGTAAAGTCCTCTATGATACTTACTTACAAGGCATGAACTTACCATTAGTGTCAGCTATTTCCGTCATTTTGCTCTTAATTGTGATTATTCCGATCTATATCTTTAATCGCATTCAAGCAAAGCAATTCAATTAGGAGACGATTCATGAAAAAACGCATGACCGCGCTCAATTGGGCGGCACTCATATTAGGATTACTCTTTCTCTATATTCCAATTATTTTAGTCATTTTCTACAGCTTCAACGAATCAAAACTCGTCACCGTTTGGAGCGGTTTTTCTACGAAATGGTATACCGATCTTTTTGAGCAAGATGGAATTTGGTCAGCGACTAAAACCAGCCTTTTGCTAGCATTTAGTACTTCAACATTTGCCGTGATTCTTGGCACAATGGCTGCTTTTGCCTTAGTGAAATTTCGCAGATTTAGAGGCAAAACGCTCTTTTCCGGCATTACATATGCCCCAATGGTAATGCCAGAAATCATTATGGGAAGCGCCTTAGGCTTAACGTTTGTCGCACTGAAATTTAGTACCGGATTTTTCACAATGATGATTGCCCACATCACCTTTACCATGTGTTATGTCGTGGTTGTCGTGCAATCTCGCTTAACAGGATTTGATCGTCATATTGAAGAAGCCGCCATGGATCTTGGCGCTGATGGTATTCGCACATTCTTCTACATCACATTACCGATGATCTTACCTGCGATTATTTCAGGATGGTTGCTCTCGTTTACGCTCTCTCTAGATGATCTTGTCATTGCAACATTCACAACAGGTCCCGGCGGCACCACTTTACCAATTTGGATCTACTCCAAAGCCCGTTTAGGTGTCAGCCCGAATATCAATGCGCTTTCGACTATTATGATCGGTATTGTGGCAACCGCCGTCTTCTTATTTACGTTAGTGAATCTCTATCTCTCTAAACGCCGTGATGAAGATGAGAAAAATGCAAGCCGAGAAAGCGAATAAGCCCCAATATCAAATTCATCTCTAAATAAAAACTGAAACCCTAGAACCTTTGTGATTCTAGGGTTTTCTTCTTCTCTTCTTCTCTTCTTCTCTTCTAGAGAGTTTTTGAAAAGAACAAGATAACCATTTCGGTATAGAAATAGCGGTTACCACTACTGGCGCGAAATTGATAAAAGAGTGTAGCCATTCCTCAGCGATTCCATCGCCTTTTAAAAGAATTTTGAATACAGGTATGAATACAAATATAAATAATTGGAAACCATTTCCACGATATCAATCGCTTACCAACAGTCATTACTAAGATTTTTAAATCAAAGTCACTATAAAAAATACCTTTAAAAATCACCACTTCGTTGGGCAAAAAAATGTGTGACCTAGAAATCTAAACGCGCCCTTTGCTATATAATTTTTGCATCCAAATACGAGATTGTAATGGCTTACCGCCAAGCAGCGGTGATAAGAGATAACGCATCATATTGCGGTAAGTCATCGAATCATCTCTATCCAATAATTCGCCATCATTAATCTTCAATAAAACCTGTCCCATAACTTGAAATGTGCCGGGATATTCTATCGGCAATAATCCTTCTTCGTAAGAGAGATAATAGCGCTTCTTAGAAAGAATCTCATCGCCGGCGGCATCGTACATCAAATCTGGCAAAATCCCTAAATCCGCTAACAATGTACTCTCAAATTGCCGCAAATAAGGCTCGATCTCCTTCTCCGCTTTTAGCGCTTCCAGAACCCGATAATAGATATCAAATAATTCATCAGAAGGCTGATGCTTCGGAAAAACTCTCAGCAGAAGCTCATTAAGGTAATAAGCCGTCCAAATCTCTTTTCCAGATAACCGAAAAGCAAAGAGATCATCAACTTCCTGTATAAAATAAAAAGCCTTTCCTTCTTTGAGATACCAGGCGCTATATGTAAATAGCTCCAAGTGCGTTAGAGGTCTTTTCGGATTGGCACGACCTCTTGCGAAAACGGTTAGTCTTCCATAATCTCGCGTAAAAAGATCCACTAAAAAGCCGGACTCTTTAAAGGGGCGCTTGTTTAATACAACCCCTTCTGTCCGGCTCAGCACTAATTCATCTTGCATTTATGTTTTTATCTTTCAATTGATATCATCATGTTGGTTTCATGAAAGCTGATCATCATTGCTAGCATCCATTTGACTATAAAAGCCTACAATCAATATTATAAACGTTATTAATCTAAAAGCGATCCGGGCTTAAATCCTGAGGTCGATGATTCATCATCACCTTTATCATCCTCTTTTCCGCCCCCAAAGGATGCCATTAATTGTCCAATTAAACGCTCCATGACGAAGGCATCTTGCGTGCGGCGAATCACATCTCCATTGGCGAGCATTTCATCAGAAAATCCTGGCTCTAGCGCAACATATTGCTCTCCAACTAATCCTGAGGTATTAATCATTGCCATTGTTCCATCACGAGGAATCGGCACAGAACTATCTAAAGAGAGCGAAACAATCGCTTTATAATTATTATGATCGAGAGTAATCCCGTTCACTTGTCCTACGCGAACGCCGGCGATCATCACAGGCGCTTTCACTTTTAATGAACCAATATTAGTGAACGAGGTTGTCACATTAATCGCTTTACCACTACCAAGCCCCGCCGTAGCATTACTCGCGCTCATTGCTAACCACCCAAAAGCTGCAACGCCACTTAAGACAAATAATCCCACAATAAAATCGAGCCATTTAGAATTCTTCATTTTTGACCTTTCTCTAGATGTTTTTCAGTATTCTACTACGTTTCAATTCGGTTGTCTTTTTATACGATTTTTAACTAATAAACCATTATTAATATATTGAAACACGATAATTATATGAAATCGCTTTTAATCGAAATCGACTAACAACTTCTTAATTGGTGCAAAAGATCGACGATGAAGTGGTGTCACGCCATAAGTACTTAATGCTTCCATATGCGCTTTGGTACCGTATCCTTTATGTTTCGCAAAACCATATTCCGGATAGATCTCATCTGCCGCAATCATTGACTGATCTCTCGCATCTTTAGCTAAGATCGATGCTGCACTAATCTCCGCAAACAGTGCATCGCCTTTTATCACCGTTATCGCCGGAATAGGACTTTTCGGATCTTGATTGCCATCCACACGAAGTAGTGTAGGCGAAACCTCTAATGCATCAACTGCCCGGCGCATGGCCAGTAATGTTGCTTGCAGAATATTAATCTCATCAATTTCAGCCACCGTACCTGAAGCAATCGCCCACGCTTTCGCTTTTGCTTTGATCTCAATAGCTAACGCCGAACGTTTTTTCTCTGTTAATTTCTTTGAATCATCCAATCCTTCAATCGGATTATCAGGATCTAAAATCACCGCCGCCGCAAAGACATCCCCACAAAGTGGACCTCTCCCTGCTTCATCTACGCCGGCAATCAGCTCTTGATCAAAATCGAGATCAAACCCTAAACTCTCTTGTTGCATTTATAATATCCCTTTTTCATCAAGTAGCGACAGCACCGCATCTCTTGCAGCAATATCGGAATTCAAGCGTAATGATTGATGAATCGCTCTAAACTTCTCTCGTTTCTCTCTATTTTCAGCATTATCAACCAGAGCAAGTTTGATCTCTTTCGCAATATTCTCCGGCGTGACAGCCTTTTGAAATAGCTCCGTGACCAATACTTCCTTCGACAGAATATTAGGCAATGAAAAATGAGAAATATTAACAATCTTCGGCGCTAGCCAAGCGGTAAAACCGCTAAAACGATAACAAACAACCATCGTTTTATTTAATAACATCGCCTCTAAAGCGGCAGTTCCTGATGCTAATAGTACGGCATCTGATGCACTCATAATCTCGCGAGCCTGCCCTTGAAAGAGATGAATCTTTTGCTGTAATGCTGTAGGCAACTGCTCTAACTCAAGTGCAATCATCTCTTTGAGTCTTTCCGTTGCTGCCGGAATCAGGAATTCAATTGCCGGAAAATCTGCCACAATCAATGGTAAAGATTCGAGAAAATAAGGAAGCAGCCTAGAAATTTCTCCTCGGCGAGAGCCTGGTAACAGTGCTAAATATTGTGTCTCTTGTGCTAGATTTAAATGCTTTTTCGCCGCATTTTGATCAACTTCTAAGGGAATTTCATCCCCTAAACGATGCCCGACACAAATAGCATCGACCTTATGTTTGTGATAAAAATCGACTTCAAACGGAAAAAGACACAATACACGATCAATATTCCGGCGAATCGTCTTCACTCGCCCTTCTCGCCAAACCCAAACAGAAGGTGAAACATATTGAAAGGTAATAATGCCGGCATTCTTAAGATCTTTCGCTAAACGAAGGTTAAAATCGGGGGCATCAATACCGATAAAACAGCAAGGTTGACGATCTTTTGCTGCTTCAACTAAGCGACGTTTAACCTTGAAAAGATTCGGTAAATCTTTCAGGATCTCCACTAACCCCATAATTGATAATGTTTCAATTGGCTCAATAGATTCTAATCCTGCTTGCATCATTTCAGGTCCACCAATTCCAAAAAATTGGGCTTTTGGATACACTTCTTTTAATGAACGAATTAAGCCACCGCCCAGAAGATCTCCCGATAATTCGCCAGCAACCAACATAAAAATAGGCGCATCCCCTTTTTGTGAAGCTGCCCTTGTGATCTGTTCTTGCAACATTACATCTCCTATTTTCATGTTCTTCAATCCACTATTCTAAGATAGATCTCATTGATCGTCATTTGGGTAGAGAAAATCTGATCATTATCTGCTAAACAATGGATAAAGTTTGGCAAATAATCACTTCAACCGCTCATTCATTTTCAAAAACAGAGTTATTTCGGTTATTCCGATTCGAGAAAATGCTGTATTCACTTACCGGCAAGCAATCGATAGAAGTATCTAAACATTCTCCCCAACCGCACATAATCTTTAAAAGAACTGTTATCCGCCGATTAAAATTAATTTTATAATTCCGCAATAAAACTCAGATTTCTCAATATCAATCAATCTTCAATGCTCTTATCTCATAAAAAAACCAACTAAAAGCAAGAATAACAGTTCCCTGTTTCATTGCTCTGAGTTGGCTCTGATCTATTTAACGCAGCATTCAATTAACGAATAATACCGCGATCTTCCGTCTCTTCTAAGAACTTTACCATCTTCTCAAGATGTGGCGCTTCAACGGCTAAGGCCTTAATTTCCACGATCGCATCTTGCAAAGAGAGATCTTGACGATATAACGCTTTATACGCATCTTTCGTTGCTTTAATGGCTTCCGGCGAGTATTGACGGCGACGTAATCCTTCGGAGTTAATACCAGAAGGAACCGCACGATAACCCGCAGCAGTCATAAATGGCGGTACATTACGATGAATTCCTGATGAGAAACCTGTAATCGCCCCTTCACCAACACGACAACGTTGATAAATCATGGAATAACCACCTAGAATCACATCATCTTCAATAATCGCATGACCTGCTAATGATGCACCATTGGCAAAAATCGTACGACTACCGACGATACAATCGTGCGCGATATGGCAAGTTGCCATAATCCAGTTATCGTCACCAAGCTTCGTTAACGAAGCATCTTGAACCGTACCACGGCTGATGCTGACATATTCACGAATCGTATTACGATCACCAATTTCTAAAAAGACTTCATCGCCTTCTTTGAATTTTTTATCTTGTGGCACTTCGCCAATAGAACAGAACTGGTAAAAGGTATTATCTTCACCAATCGTTGTAGGTCCTTGGATTACAACGTGCGATGTTAATACTGTCCCTTTTCCAATTTTCACATTCGGACCGATGACACAAAAAGGGCCTACTTTGACGCTTTCATGTAATTCAGCACTAGGATCAATCACCGCAGTTGGGTGAATCAAAGGTGTAGTCATTATTCAAATGCCTCACGACGTGTACACATTAATTCAGCCTGACAAACAAGCTGTCCATCCACATAAGCCTTCCCTTCAAATGCCCAAATACCACGTTTTGCACGAAGGAACTGTACTTTAAGATCTAACGTATCACCCGGTTCTACCGGACGGCGGAAGCGCGCTTTATCAATCCCTACAAAATAGTAGATCGATTGATCTGTAGAATCATAATCTTCAACAGATTTAAAGCTCAAGATTCCCGTTGCTTGTGCAAGCGCTTCTAAAATCATCACGCCCGGCATGATCGGTTTTACTGGAAAGTGACCTAAAAAGTAAGGTTCGTTATACGTCACATTCTTACGTGCATGTAAGGTTTCGTTGGGAGTGTAATCAAGTACACGGTCAATCATTAAAAAAGGATACCTGTGTGGAAGGTATTTCATGATTTCATTAATATCGATTACTTTATTATCACTCATATTTATTATTCTCTATTCTTAATATTTGATTTTACAAACCACTTGCCGTCGATAGATCAATAGCAACTATTCTTAAATTACTCATTCTCTTTTGCTTTTAGCTGTTTTTCAAGCTCTTTTACGCGATCAAAGAGATCACCTAATCGTTTAATTCTTGCACTGTTATAGCGCCACTCTTTATTCTCTAATACGGGCGGAATAGAGGAGTAAATCTTGCCTGACTTAAGGGGCTGACTCACTTGCGTTCCACCTGTCACGATCACATTATCTTCAATTTTCATATGACCATTCATACCAACGCCACCGCCGATCACAACATTATTACCAATATCTGTCGATCCTGCAATGCCGGTATATCCTGCAATGACCGTATTTTCACCTACAATACAGTTATGTCCTAACTGCACATGGTTATCAATTTTCGTGCCACGACCAATCATCGTATCTTCAATTGCCCCACGATCAATACAACTGCCAGCACCAATATCTACATCATCGGCAAGTACAACTCGTCCTAATTGCGCAACCTTAATATATCCTTGTGCGGTTCTTGCAAACCCAAATCCTTCCGCACCGATAACAGCATTAGGATGCAGTACCACACGATCTCCTAATTGGCACTCATAGCGCACAGTCACGCCAGAAAAAAGATAGCAATCAGTTCCCATCACAACATCGCGTTCAATAACACATTGCGCATCGATATAAGACCCATCACCAATGATGCTATTTTCACCAATCACACTGTAAGCCCCAATCGTCACATTTGATCCAATTTTGGCACTCTTGGCAATGACCGCTGTCGGATGGATTCCCGAAAAGTTACGATAATCTTTCTGAAAGAGTTGCGTCACATACGCCCAAGCTGCATGCGTATTCCCACAAACAATCGCAGGCTGCGTAACATGTTCAAAATTACGTTCATCAACAAGAATCGCCGCAGCTTTCGTTGTCTCTAAGTATTGGCGATAACGAGGATTATGAAAAAATGATAACGTTTGAGAAGCGCCATGTTGAATCGTTGATAATCCGGCAATATGAATTGTTCCATCGCCGTGAAGCGTGACTTTCTCACCCTTACTTTGCAGATAATCAAAAACTTCCTGTAATGTCATTCTTCTATTCCTCATCCTCTTTGACTAACGTCTGAAAGATTGGTTCTGTGAGATACAACGCTTCTTTTGCAAAAAGCAGTCCTGATTCTAAAATCAGATCATAATCATTATTCTGCGCATATTCTAATATTGCATTATTAATCTCACGTTGTAGTTTATACAATTCTTCATTCTTACGAAGATTAAACTCTTGACGCGTATCATTACTAATACGCACGAATTCACGCTCAAGATTGACAATATTACGTTCAATTTCACGAATAGAAGCACCATCTTCACTGCTGCTATTCATTAAATCCCGGCGTAAGCTCTCAATTTGATCACGCTTTTTCAGCAAATACTGATCACGTGCAAAGAACTCTTCATTTAGCATCGAATAGATATCTTTCTCTTCAATATATTTCTCTAAAAGAAGATTAATATCCACGACACCAATATTGAGATCTTTCGCAAAAGCGCTCGGAGTAAAAACAAGGAGAGCAGCAGTCAAAATAACTGCTGCTCCTTTTTTAAAAAGGTGATTTAACATCGCTCTCTTCACTATAACTTAGTAAGGAATACCAATTGAGAATTGGAACTTCTGTTCACGATCCCCATCTTTGGTACTAAATGGATTCGCATAAGAGAATGCAAGTGGTCCAAGAGGAGATAACCAGACAAAGCTCATACCCGCAGAATACTTCACATCACCAAACTCTGGTTTCTTCGGTTTCGCAGTGACGTTCCCCGCATCAAAGAAGATACTCCAACGAACATCATTGTTATCTGCAAATCCTGGAACCTTCATGATCACTTCAGCCGTCGCGTTATATCTCAATGCGCCACCTTTAGCGTCATTCGTTCCTCTATATTTAGGTCCAATTGAGCTACCACGGAAACCACGAACTGTGCCTAAACCACCAGCATAGAAGTTCTCATAGAAAGGCAAGCCCTTCGTCGAACCATAGCCCCAACCTGCCATTACATCGCCACGAAGTGAGAAAACATAATCTTCATTCTCTGTTAATGGATAATAGCTTTGATGTTTTAAGTGAACTTTATAGAACTTATCATCTGATCCTGGAAGCGTTCCTGAAAGCGTTGCACTATTCAGTGAACCTTCAGATGCAAATACCGTTCTATTACGAGTATCGCGATAAACGCCGATATTCGCACGATACAGATGGCGCTTGCTCTTATAAAGCGGTGTGCCATCTGGACAGAATGCGGCGCTACCGGCACCACATGATTGACCACTAATAAATTTCACAACTTCCGCAGGGGATGAATGTGTTGTTTTAAGATTTAAGTTCTCATAACCAATACCGGCACGAATCGTTGTATATTCACTGACAGGGTAACCGAAGTTAAACATGAGTGAAATTCCATCGGCAATATAGTTACCTGTATCATCATAATCATGCTTTTGCTTACTGTAACTTAAAGAAACCCCGGCACTTAATCCATCTTTTGTGAAATATGGATTCATATAGTCGATACCGTAGTAACTACCACTTTTATTGGTTTCTGCTTGAACGCTTAACTCGTGACCTGTTCCCATAAAGTTTGGTTGGCTAAATCCAGCGTTGATCCCGAATTTACTATCCATACCATAACTCAAACCAAACGTAATTGATCCTGCACTACGCTCTTTCACATTATAAGTGAGATCAACAACGCCATCTGCGACTTGTTGTGTACTCACATTTACATCTTCAACGTGCGCAAGACGTTGGATACGAACACGAGATCTTTCAATATCACTCGCAACGAAACGCCCACCTTCCATCTGTCTTAATTCGCGGCGGAAGACTTCATCACGTGTACGCTCATTTCCTTCGATATTAATACGATTCACATAAACGCGCTCACCTTGGTCAATCGCAAATGAATAACCAACAATAGCATCTTCCTCATTCACTCGAGGAATAGCATTCACACGCGCTTGGGCGTAGCCTTCATTTCCTAAACGATCCTGAATCGCTTTAATTGCCGCATTAACAGCGCTTGCACGATAAACCTTGCCTTCCTTAATCTCAATTAAGGACATTAATTCCTCTTTTTCGACACTTGGGAAGTTCCCAACGACATCAAACGTTCCAAAATGATATTTTTGACCTTCGTTAATATCGATATCTAAATAAATCGTATCTTGGTTCGGGCTAATAGTGGCACTAGAATAGTTCACTTCAGCTTTAAGATAACCATTATTACGATAATATTCTTGAACCTTATCTAACTCATCTTGAATCGTATAAGGATCGTAGCGATCGCCTGATGAGAAAATGGTTCTAAAGCTCGATTCACGAACGCGCATCTGTCTTAGAAGCTTGCTATCTGAAACGGCATTGTTTCCTGTAAAGTTAATTTTTTGAATTTGTCCCGTACGACCTTCCGATATCTCAAATTGAATTTCGGCGCGATTACGTGGTAACTCGATAATTTTTGGCTCAACGATAATGGCGTACTTACCACGCGTTTCATAAGCTTTTAAAAGATTATTTTTAGCATTTTCGATAGATGATTGACGTAAAGTTTCACCCGGGCGGATATTGGCCGCACTAATAATCTCTGTTAATTGTTTATCTTTAAGATCTTTATTTCCCTTAAATGTCACTTTTGACAATACAGGAAACTCTTCCAGTTGAATCACTAAGTTCGATCTAACAGTTGATTCTCTTGGTTGACAGCGAGGATCATCCATCGCGACTGAACAAGGGATCTCCTCATAAACGTACTCCACTTCCGGCTCTTGTGCCTCAGTACGGATATTGCCAAATGCACCACCTTGTCTAATCGCTGAACTCTGCTTCTGACGAGCAACTTGAACCGTAATTGATTTCGGACGTGTTCTTCCAAGAATGCGTCCATTCTCAGTCTTCACAACCACATCTTTAAATAACCCTGTCGCATAAAGTTTTTCTACAAGATCTTTCACTGACCCTGTTTGCACCGCCGCATCAGGATCTAATCCTAATGTTGTAAAGACGGCGCCCGGATTGATCTGTTCTAGACCCTCAATTCGGATGTCTTTTACTGCATAATTTTGCGCGGATGCGACTGATCCAATGAGTAAACTTGTTGCAAAAAAAACTTTCTTTATATCGACAATCGCCATTTTAAAATTCTCTATCATTAGGGCATAGAAATGCATCTATAAACTGCGTTAATATACCGAATAACTGCAAAAAATCCAATATTTATCACTTTAAAACCATTTTGTAATATCGTACAAAATCACAAAAGCCATAAATATAAAGAGGAATAGTGCGCCTAATTGCATAACCATCATAGATAACTTTGCCGGGATTCTATTTCTCCCTGCAACAGCCTCAATAGCAAGACCTACCAAGCGCCCACCATCTAATACCGGAATCGGTAATAGATTCAAAATACCAAGATTAACACTAAAAAGTGCCATTAACTGAATAAAGTAGACCCAACCGGCATCCAATGTTTTACCCGCTGCATCAGCGATCGTAACAGGTCCTGCCATCATATTAAGATGGACTTCACCAGTGATCATTCTTTTAATAAATTTAAAGATTAACAAGGAGTTATGGTAAGCATCTGACACGGCATATTCAAATGCTTCAATCATTGGATATTTCTGCAATGTCTTCATTGCTTCAAACTCCGCAATAATCTCTGGAGATAATGCTCCGAGCATCACTCCTAACATAAAACGCTGATTATCAGTGCGTTCAATCGTTAATGGAATTTCTAATAATCGATTATGGCGATTAACAGTTAATTGTAATGATACTTCCGCAATATCCATTTGTTCAAAATGGTGCATGATCGCTAAAAACTCATGACGAGTAGAAACCCTATCACCATTTACAGCAATAATTTCATCACCTTTGACAAGTCCTGCAGATTTCGCGGCACCATCATCCGTGACCATTTCTATGGTTGCCGGAATGAATGGAAGGTACAGGTTCACTCCCAAAACTTGCTCTAACTTCTGATTCGCATTAAGACGAAGGGGTTCATCCATCACGATCTTAAGTGTTCGGAGCTGACCATTTCGGTTAATCTCTACACTCGCAGTACCGTCATTAAGATACTCGATAAATCCCATCATCATCTCTTCGTAGGTACGAACAGGACGTCCTTCAATCGCAATGACTTCATCGCCACGCTCAAACCCAGCCTGTGCTATCACAGAGTCTGGTAGCGGCGTATCGACTTTTGCTTTAAATGCCGGCATGCCGTAAAGATAGAGCCCAAACAGTAAAACCACTGCAAATGCAAGATTCACAAAAGGACCCGCAGCAATAACAATCGCACGCTTCCAAATCGGTTTTGCATTGAAAGTTTGATCCATCTCTGAGGGCTTAACATCGTGCGCACGATCATCTAAAAATCCAACATAACCACCAAGTGGAATCATCCCTATGCGATATTCAACCCCATCTTTCCCAACTCTACTCCAGACTTTTTTACCAAAACCAATACTAAAAGTCAGAACTTTAAATCCTAATTTTTTGGCAGCATAAAAATGCCCAAACTCATGCAAGGTCACTAGTACGCCCATGAGAATCAAAAAGCCAAACGCGGAATTTAAAAAGGATGAAATCATTAATTGTTTTCCCAATAATTCATGATAATCACGAAATGAGCACAAATATTTGCTTCATAACACGCGTGATATTTTATACTTTGAACCCAAAAATCCTAAACTAAATAATGTCAGAATCTGCAAATCCTGTCGAGTGCAGCACAATCACTAACAATGATTTCTTAGCCAATCCCTCATGCATCATGCCATAAACGGATAACCAATGATGTCCTTCAAAGAAACTTTAAATCATTTTTTGAGCTAATAATCTAATAGACTGATCATAAGCTAACAATGAAGCTTCATCCTGAAGCGCAGAATTAGAAATCGTCACATTATCTAAAATCGTGGCTAACTTATCGGAAATCTCCACAAAGCGAAGTTGCTTTTGTAAAAACTTCTCCACAAAAACCTCATTTGCGGCATTAAGTGCAACCAAGTGTGAAGCACCGGCAACTAATGATTCTTTTGCTAATCTTAGTGCTGGGAATGCGACTAAATCAGGCTCCTCAAAAGTCAAAATAGGCATTTTCGTTAAATCTAACGATTTAGCACCAGAGATCACTCGCTCAGGATAAGCTAACGCATGCGCGATAGGAATCGACATATCTGCTTCGCCCATTTGCGAAATCAACGAACCATCCACATATTCTACTAACGAATGAATCATGCTTTGTGGATGGACAACAACGTTAATTTTTTCCACCGGCATCTCAAATAAGAAATGCGCTTCGATAAACTCTAAACCTTTATTCATCAAGGTTGCCGAATCAATTGTGACTTTCGCGCCCATCGCCCAATTTGGATGCTTCAGGGCTTGCTCTAAAGTCACTTGCTCTAACTGTTCTCGAGAAAAACCTCTAAAAGGTCCACCAGAAGCGGTAAGGATCAATCGCTTGACACCTTCATAGCTTGCGGTACCATCGGCATTTTTAGGCAGCGATTGAAACAGCGCATTGTGCTCGCTATCAATGGGCAAGATGGTTGCACCGAACTTTTTCACTGCTTGCATAAAAAGCTCACCGCCAACCACAAGCGTTTCTTTATTCGCAAGCAGAATCGTTTTTCCCGCTCTTGCGGCCGCTAAGCTAGATAAAAACCCTTTAGCTCCAACAATTGCTGCCACAACTAGATCAACCTCAGGTGCTTGAACGATTTCAATAATCGCAGATTCGCCAGATAATACTTCGACCTTTAATCCTGCCGACTTCACTCGTAAATGCAGTTCAGTGGCGGCATGTTGATCTTCGAGAATTGCATATTGCGGAAGAAACTCTTCACATAGCGCAAACATTTTCTCCACATTTTGGTTCGCAACCAATGAATGAATCTGATAACGATCACGATTATGACGAATAACTTTGAGCGTAGAATCTCCGATCGAACCGGTTGCCCCTAAAATGGATACTTGTTTCATTATATAAACTTCAATCCTACGAAAAAGAGCGGCGCTGCAGCAGTTAATGCGTCAATACGATCTAAAACACCGCCATGACCTGGAAGAATATTACCACTATCTTTCATGCCGGCATGACGTTTCACAACGCTCTCAAAAAGATCTCCGGAAATTGACACAATCACCACCAATGCACTTAAGGAGACAAAATTCACCGTTAAAACCCATTGATTATTAGTCGCTGGAAAAAGTGGTGTTTCGCCACTCGAAAACACGCTAATTGCGATCAAAGAGAAGATCACGCCAATCACTAATCCGCCTAATGCGCCTTCGATAGTTTTTCCAGGACTAATAGTCGGTGCAAGCTTACGTTTTCCGAATTTTCGGCCCACAAAATAAGCACTGCTATCTGCAATGACGACTAAAAGAATCAGATAAAAGAGTAAAACCAACCCTTGTTGTAAAGTAACTAAAGTGATCACCAATGCTGCTAATGACAAGATACTCGCTACAAACAGAAACTCACGATTCGTTAACAACGCTAAAGGCTTACGCGAATGAACCGACAGCAAAAATGGCATACAGAGCCAAAAAACTGCCATCACAACCAGTAATCCGTAAATGATCGGATTCCCCATGACAAACCGCGCCAATGTCGCATGATCTAAACCACTGCTTTTAGCTCCCGCAATGAGAACGATAGTCACAACTAAAAGTGTCAGTCCACCAACCCCTAAATAGATTTTTTTCGGCATTGCTTCGAGCTTTAAAAGATTACTCCACTCATTTAACCCGATCATTGCCACTAAAAAGAGCAATAACGAGAACGCCATTGTTGGCAGAAACAGAATCGCTAGTAATGCCACAATTCCTAAAATCACACCGGTAATAATTCGCTGTTTCATCTTAAGTTATCTCCCACCAAATCGACGATCTCGTCGATGATATTCTGTTAACGCTGCTTCAAATTCAGCTTCACCAAAGTCTGGCCAATGGCAATCCGTAAAATAGAGTTCGGCATAAGCAAGTTGCCATAACAAAAAATTACTGACTCGTTGTTCGCCGCTTGTGCGGATCAGTAGATCAACGGGCGGATGATCTTTCAGAGAGAGCGCATTTTCAAACCGCGATTCATCAATAGCATCAATCGACAGTTCGCCAGCTAGCACCTCTTGCGCTAATACTTGGCACGCATTCACAATCTCTTGCCGTCCACCGTAATTGATCGCAACGATCAGATCTAATGTCGTATTATCTTTCGTTAACGTGACAGCATTCAATAAACGCTGTTTTAAGCGATCAGACAGTGGAGATAAATCCCCAATAAATGAGAGTCGAACCCCTGCTTTATGCAGGGATTTCAGCTGTCCTTCGACAGTTTGGTAGAAAAGATCCATGAGAAATGAGACCTCTTCAACAGGTCTCTTCCAATTCTCTGTTGAAAATGCATAAACCGTTAACACTTTAATGTCATGTTTGATTGCACATTCAACACTTCTTTTCACAGCCTTCACGCCGGCACGATGACCTAAAGCACGTGTTAAGCTATTCTTCTCTGCCCAACGTCCATTACCATCCATAATGATGGCAACATGCTGACATTTTGCGCTATTTATCCCCACAATGATCCTTTAGATTAGATTTCCATCAATTCTTCTTCTTTACCTGCAAGCACTTCTTCAATTTTTTTCGTGGTTGCATCTGTTAATTTCTGGATTTCATCTTCTGTACGTCTTTGAACATCTTCAGAGATTTCACCTGCTTTTTCCATTGCAGAGATTTGGTTATTAGCATCACGACGAATGTTACGTACTGCAACTTTTGCTTGCTCTGCTTCACCGCCAACAACCTTCACTAAATCTTTACGGCGCTCTTCTGTTAATGGTGGCAAGGGAATACGAATTAATGTGCCAGTTGTCGCAGGGTTTAAGCCTAAATCACTATTGATGATTGCTTTTTCGATAGGTCCAACCATTGTTTTTTCCCATGGTGCAACACCTAATGTACGAGAATCTTGTACCGTTAAGTTTGCAACCTGGCTTAATGGCACCATTCCACCGTAATATTCAACTTCGATATGATCTAAGATAGAGATATGTGCGCGACCTGTACGGATCTTTCCTAAAGCATTACCTAATGCTTCCACCGACTTTTCCATGCGCTCTTTTGCATCTTTAATAATATTTTGTGTCATGACTGTGTTCTCCAATTTCTTTAAACAAGGAAACGCTCTCATGGATCTTCACGAGAGCGTTTCAAACTAAATGATTACCTTAAAAATTAAATGTTGCCATTGATAGGTGATGACCTCTGGTTTTAATGGTAATAATCTTATCACACATGTTACTGTGGTGCTGATTCTGACACGAGCGTGCCGACATTATCGCCTTTTACAACTTTCATTAAATCCCCTTCATTAAAGATATTAAATACTTTAATTGGGAGATTGTTTTCACGACACATGACTAATGCCGTTGCATCCATTACGCCGAGATTCTGCGTCAATGCATCTGTAAATGTAATATGATCATAACGTGTTGCCGTAGGATCTTTCATCGGATCAGCCGTATAAACCCCATCCACTTTTGTCGCTTTCAACATGATTTCTGCATTGATTTCAATCGCACGAAGTGCCGCAGCGGAGTCTGTTGTAAAGAAAGGATTTCCCGTTCCTGCTGCAAAAATGGTCACACGCTTTTTCTCAAGGTGACGAACAGCGCGGCGACGAAGATAATCTTCACAAACTTCATTAATACGAATAGCACTCATCACACGAACATAAACATCGCGTGATTCTAGCGCATCTTGAAGTGCTAAAGAGTTCATGACGGTTGCAAGCATGCCCATATGATCGCCAGCAACGCGATCCATTCCCGCTTCTGCTAAACCAGCGCCTCTAAAGATATTTCCACCACCAATCACAACGCCAACTTCAACGCCAATACGGTTTAACGCTTTGATTTCATCGGCGATACGACCAATCGTTACTGGGTCAATCCCGTAATCCCCATCTCCCATCAAGGCCTCACCACTGAGCTTTAATAAAATACGTTTATATTTAGGGGCTTGACTCATAACTGTACACTTCCTTTATTGTAGATTTGAGACTTTGATAAATAGGCTTTATCTTACTCTATTTATCATCAGATGGGTAGTGATCAAATCACCGTTTGTTGCTTTTAATGATTCATAAAATCACCAATTGTTCGTGAGAGATTCACGGCCTATTTAACTCAATTTCTAATATCGTTTTTCATAGACTTTCAACCTATTTTAATGAAACGACCTAATGCGATTGCATTCAATCTATTCATGCACAGCATCTTTCATAGCTAAGTTGCGACAGATAAAAATGCTTGCACACTTTTCCTAATCACATGCCGACAATTATTGCATCACGCTTTGATGCCGAAATAACGCGATCAATGAATCTCTAAAGTAAAACACCCTTATAAGATGTTGTTACGTTTCTGAAGATTCAACCGCAACAGATTCTCTTACCGCTTCGCCTTCATATTGTTTTAACTTCTCTTCAAGCTCATCCACGCGTTTAGTGAGCAACTCTAACTTCTCACGCGTTTTTAACAGAATCTTTTGTTGAATCTCAAACTCTTCATAACGAACCATCTTAAAGTTCCCCATGGCTGACTCAACACCTTCTTTCACAAATCGCTCTGCCTCTCCGTGAACATTTTTCATGCCTTCAGGTAAAGCTTCTTGGATTTTACCGGCGATATCTTGAATAAAGTTTTTTGGCATATTAGATCCTCTCTTGCGTCTAAAATTGCTATAATCTTCCCATTAAAAATAGTGCAATCTCACTCAAGCCCTACCAATCCTTACTTTGAGAAAACAAACAATAACACTCAAAACTTGGGTTCACTACGAATAGATTGCTCGCACTATTTAACAAGTCATTTAAATTTTTCAAAATTTTACCATAAAAGAGAGTCAAATAATGCAGACTGAAGCACCATTAAATGCAATTAGAATTGTAATGGTCAATACTTCTCATCCTGGGAATATCGGCGCCGCTGCACGCGCAATGCGAGTCATGGGTTTATATAACCTGACCTTAGTTAATCCTCGAAAATTCCCCAGCAGTGAAGCGGTCGCACTTGCTAGTGGCGCTTTAGATGTGTTAGAAAATGCCGTAGTTACAGAAACACTCTCGGAAGCAGTGAAAGATTGTCAGTATGTATTTGGTACCAGCGCAAGAAGTCGTCATATCGGCAAACCTGAACTGTCCATTGAGCTGGGCGCACAAAGTATCAACACGATTATTAAAGAACAGCCTGATGCGAAAATCGCGATTCTTTTTGGCACAGAACGTACCGGCTTAACGAATGAAGAAGTCGATATCTGCCAAGAACTGTTCTACATTCCCACAGAAAATAATTATAACTCGCTCAATATTGCGCAAGCGATACAGATCATTACCTATGAATTGCGCAAACAAACCACAAAAGATGATCGTCTAGAAAAAAAACGAGAACCACAATATGCCGGCGATCTGCCAGCAACGCATGATGCGATGGAAGGATTCTTCAATCATCTTGAAAGAACCCTTGTTCGTACCGAGTTTTTAGATCCTGAAAACCCGAAACATTTAATGAGAAAGTTACGACTTCTCTATAAAAAAGCAGACCTCACCCAAGAAGAGATCAATATTCTTCGCGGCGCACTCTCTGCTTCAGAAAAAACCTATGGTTAATAGGAGTGAAACACTACCATGATAAAAACAATCAAAGAAGACATCCAAAACATTAAAAAATTCGACCCTGCGGCTCGAACGTCTTTAGAAATCCTACTCTCATATCCTGGCCTTTGGGCGGTTTGGATTCATCGGATTGCGCATAAATTATGGAACTGTAAACTCAAAACGATCGCACGCTGGTTATCGACATGGAATCGCTTCTTAACCGGTATTGAGATTCATCCCGGCGCACAGATTGGTCGTGCACTTTTTATCGATCACGGCATGGGCGTTGTCATTGGAGAAACCGCAATCATCGGCAATAACTGTACGCTCTACCATAGTGTCACACTTGGCGGAACGAGTTTAGAAAAAGGAAAGCGCCATCCGACACTTGGCAATAATGTTGTGATCGGTGCTGGCGCAAAAATCCTTGGTCCGATTACGCTTGGCGATAACTCTAGCGTTGGTGCAAACTCTGTCGTGATTAAATCCGTACCAGAAAATGTCACCGCTGTCGGAATTCCTGCACGTTTTTCAAAACCTGACAAACCGAACCTTAAAAAAGAGATTGCCGACAAACTCTTTAATGCTTACGGCATGAGCCACGACATTGATGATCCTGAAGCGAATGCCATCAACTTACTGCTCAATCATATTGAGAAACTTGATCTTGCGTTATGCCAAATGAAAAAAGAGCTAGAAGCACAAGAGATCAAACTCAATGTAAAATGGCCAACGATTCAAGACTGCTCTTTTGATGAAGAGGGTTTACATATCAAAGAAGAGACATCTGAGAGTGACGCTCTTCCTAAAGATGAATAAGGCGAAGTCAATAAAAGCACCGTTAGACCAATCATTCAAAACCATCATGTGAATATGTGATGGTTTTATTTTGTGCCGCTGATTTTAAACCGCATAATGAGACACTCATCCAATAAAAGATCAAAGATAAAACCATGCCTTTAAATCGCCCCAATGAACCTGCGACAAATCCCGAATGCTTCATCACGCTCTATTGCAATCATAATGGCAATCTTCTTCTAACACGCCCCACATCAACAAACCTGCAATATTTTACGGCATTTCATCTGACCACGATTGATCACCCTCAGATCGCCACTTATCTCGAAGAACTTATCAGTGGCAACAACTCTCAAATATACTCATTTCGGGAAATGTGCCAAGAACTCTCCCTTCTTAACGAGCTTGAAGGTTGGTACATCCTAAGAATTTATCGAGATATTCAGGGGAAATG
>DXHP01000055.1 GCA_019113305.1 Candidatus Ignatzschineria merdigallinarum
AACTAATTTAATCCCCTATTTCACGATACTTACCACTGATTAACTAATAAGATAATGATGCTGAAACCTAAGAAGTCCCTATTTCTCCCAATAATGTCATTTCTATCATGCCAACGCATGCAACAACTGCGGATGTTATCGTCAAAAATAGGGGCTAAAGTTCTGATCGCTTTCTCAATGGCGATCATCTTCTTATCACTTGCTTCAGCGCAAGTATCGCCTAATGCCCTTGACCTATTGCAACCATCATCGCTAGAACTATCTTCCTTACCTTCTTCGGTTCACTGCTCTCCCGCTCAAAAACATGAAGATACCAAACGTATTACTATTGGGGTTTTAGCGCCATATGGCGATGCCGTAGCGGAACGTGAATGGTGCGCTTGGATTCAATCCCTCAACAATGCGCTGCCAGAACTCCATTTCATCTTAAAACCCTTGCAAATTAATAATATCGAGGCAGAAGTCAATAGTGGTGCCATTGATCTACTCCTCTCGCATCAAGGCGTTTTTGTAAATCTACAAACAGATACTCCAGTTCGTTGGGTTGCCAGTTTAGAAGAAAATATTCACTTAGAAGATACCAATGCCAAGATTGGCAGCAGTATTTGGGTTAATAATGAGAGCGAGATTCAATCTCTCCAAGATCTTCAAGGTAAAAATGTCGGTGCTGTCAGCACCAAAGCGCTCGGTGGATTTCTCTTGGCGTATCACGAGATCATGCAAAATACCCCAGAATTACGTAAAAACATTCACTTTCAATATCATGGATTTCCCATTGAAACACTATTCAACGAACTTGCTAATAATAAAAATGATGCGATCATTGTGCCAGCGTGTCTTTATGAGCGCTTAGAACGACAAGATATCTTACCTGATGGCGATTTTCGTCTCATCAATCCTAAAAATGTTGCCGGATTTGATTGTCAAACTAGTACTAATTTGCTTCCGAGCTGGTCTCTTGCAGCGCTGGATTCCCTCGATAGTCATATTGCGAAGAATATTCAGGCAGAATTATTTAAAACGACAGACCCCAATCTTCCCACTTGGCAACTGCCCTTTACGCTCGCGGAAATCAGCCAACTCACTTACGATGTAAAAATTTTTGAAGGACGGGAAACGCTCTTCGAAACCCTCTTTCGTTTAGCTGTCACTAATAAAATCTGGCTTCTCTTATTCGCCCTTTTTCTACTTATTCTTCTCATTAACCATCTTTGGCTCACTTATGCCGCAACCAAACGCCGTAAACAACTCGATTTAGCATACAAAATGATGCATGACTATGAAGCAATGCTCTCTAAGGCTGATCGAATGAATATTTTAGGAGAAATGGCGAGTGGCATTGGTCATGAACTGAATCAACCGCTCTCTACGATTCGAAACTATGCTGAAGGTAGCATTATGATTCTCAAAAAAGAGAATGATGCGCATCCCCTCCTAATGCCAATGCAGAAAATTAACGAGCAAGTGAGCCAATGTCACAGCATTATTAAAAATCTCCGCTCTTGGGCAAAACCCAAAGAGAGTTCTATCCGAGAATCAATCAACCTCAAACCTTTCTTAGAACGTATTATTGAAATTACGCGCCTACGCATGCGCAATAATATTGAAATTATTGTTAATGTGCCGGATGAGTTTTATATCGTTCTTACGCCCTCAATATTAGAACAAGTGATCGCTAATTGCCTGATGAACTCTGTGCAAGCCGGCGCAACACAAATCGAAATTCGTTTAAAAATTTATCCTGAATATGTCAAACTCTTCTTATTCGATAATGGACCGGGCTTTGATCGTGTTGAACTCAATGCACCTTTTGTCCCATTTAGAACGTCCAAAGAAGATGGTTTAGGATTAGGGCTTGTTATTTGCCAACGATTAATTGAGAGCTTAGATGGCAAATTACGCATCGCTAATCGTAAAGATGGAAAACAAGGTGCCGCAGTTCGTTTAATTTTATCTAGAGAGCTCGTCGCAGACAGCTCGAAAACCGCAAACAATGCCGACGATTCGAGCCATAATCATTAATTCTAGATAATGCATACATAATGCGCCATCTTCATTTAATTCATGTTGCTCATTAAACAGATAAAATCGATAGGTAACATTCAAAATAGACGATTAGATCCTGATAAAGTAGGATTACTATAGTTACTTTCATCAATACTCACCGCTCAACAACCATAAAGGAATCTCGATGAAAACTCTCACCGTCCATATTGTTGATGATGAACTCGATGTTCGTGAATCCTGCGAGTTTTTAGTATCAACGCTCAATTATCCAACGCAACTATGGGAGGATGGTAAAGCCTTTATTGAAGGTGTGGATTTAACACTGCCCGCTATTGCAATTGTTGATCTTAGAATGCCGAGACTTTCCGGAGATTCGGTCATTACCATGCTCAAAAACTATCAAAGTCCCATCGGCGCTATCATCCTCACTGGACATGGTGAAGTCGCTTCAGCCGTCAAAACATTGCAAGAAGGCGCGATAGATTTTTTAGAAAAACCCATCGATCTTCCGACACTGATTGCTGCGCTAGAGCGCGCCGAAACAGTAACACTCGAACGATTCCAAAAAAATCAAATTATCGAGCAATTTAATGCCTTAACAGAAAGAGAGAAACAGATTGCTAAACTTGTTTATGAAGGATTAACAAACAGAGAAATCGCCGAGAAAGAGTCTATCTCGGTACGCACCGTTGAAGTGCAGCGTGCTAATGCCATGAAAAAACTCTCAACAGAATCTCTTGCAGAGTTTATCTCGATGCTCAATGAGATCGAAAATCTTCTCAAAAAAAACATCACTTCCCACTGATTTCTGACGCTTCATCACTGATACCCACACTAAAGCCCATTAACGATATCTCTATCTCAACCGATTCACCAAATTCGTTGCTTGGTGATTATCACCATTTCGGTTTAAAAATCGCAGTTACAACTACTGCCATATAATTAATACGAGCATGCAAGTATCATCAACTCGGTTTAGAAATAGTCACGATTATTGCTGGCACGAGATTAATAAAAGTACGCAAACATTCTCTCCAGCCACGCAAAAAATTTGAAAAGACGATTTCTACTCAATTATTAAAGCGCCATTGCTCGCTCAAAACTGCCGCCATAAATAGATTAAAAGCGATGACTAAAAATGAGAAAAGCTATACTTTAAAGGGCATTTCTGCTACTGTTTAAAGCGTTTTCTATAGGGAGAAATTCAATTGCAGGCACATCAAGCGTTACAGAAATATTTTGGCTATAGCGAATTTCGCGATGGTCAAGAAACGCTGATTAATGCGATTTTAGCTGGCAAGGATACTTTAGGAATTATGCCGACCGGCGGTGGAAAATCGCTCTGCTATCAAATTCCGGCACTATTACTCCCGCATATCACGCTCGTTATTTCACCACTGATCTCCCTTATGAAAGATCAGGTGGATTCCCTTTCTGAAATTGGGATTTCTGCCACATTTATCAATAGCACGCTTGATGAAGAGACATTGCGTGAGCGACTGATCGGCATTCGTGAATTACGGTACAAAATTATCTATATTGCGCCGGAGCGCCTTAATACATACTCCATTCGTAATCTCTTCTCGGCAGTTCCGATCAGCTTTATTGCTGTTGATGAAGCGCACTGTATCTCAAAGTGGGGGCATGATTTCCGTCCGGCTTACGGTGAAATTGTCGATTTCGTCTATCAGCTCCCGAATCGCCCACCGATTGGCGCTTATACCGCAACAGCAACGCTTGATGTGATCGATGAAATCAAGCAGCTGCTGCACCTACAAGCACCAGTAGAATCGATCATTAGTTTCGATCGTAAAAATCTTACCTTTGAAGTACTCAAGGTGTCTGATAAACGGCAATATATTGTCGATTTCATCAAACGTTTTTACCCCAAAGATGCCGGCATTATCTATTGTGCCACACGAAAAAGTGTTGAAACATTAACTGAATTCTTACAAAAAGCGGGATTCGATGCGCTGAGCTATCATGGTGGTATGCATAGCGATGATCGTGAAGCCAATCAAAATGCTTTTATCTACGATAAAGTACAAATTATTGTTGCTACCAATGCGTTTGGTATGGGCATTGATAAATCCAACGTCCGTTTTGTCATTCATTACAATATGCCGCAAAATATGGAAGCCTATTATCAAGAAGCAGGTCGTGCCGGACGAGATGGCGATCCCGCACATTGTTTACTGATGTATTCACCACGAGATATCTCTAATCAAAAATATCTCATCGAAAATAATGAGTTTTTAGTAGATCCTGAACGCAAAACAATCCTCTACCAAAACTTGCAATCACTCATTGATTATTGCCATTCTGAAGAGTGTTTGCGTGCTGAAATATTGCGTTATTTCTCAGAAACGCCGCACTTTGAAACTTGTGATAACTGTGGTAACTGCACCAATACCACGCCGAAAATTAATATCACTATTGAAGCGCAAAAGATTCTCTCTTGCGTCTATCGTGTGGAACAAAATTATGGTTTAACGACCGTTATTCAAGTATTACGAGGTTCTAAAAATCAACAGATTCTCGACAGAGATCTCAATAAAGTCTCTACTTACGGCATTATGAGCAACTATTCAGATCGCTCCATTCGAGAAATGATTATGACCTTAATTGCTCGTGGCTATCTCTTTCAAACACCAGATGCGAGGCCAATTCTGCGCTTAAAAAATGAAGCTAAAGCAATTTTAAAAGGCGAAAAACAACTCTTTCATCGCCAAGATCTCATCGTTCATCGAGAAGTTTCTAATCCCGAAAGCCATTATCGGGCACCATTCTACGAACCACTTCGTGAGTTACGTTTAGAACTCGCAAGAGAACGGGATGTACCGGCATATGCCATCTTTACTGATGCAACTTTAAGAGAAATCGCAGAACTCAAACCGAAAACGCCCGGCGCATTCCTCAATATCAAAGGTGTGGGAATGAAAAAGCTCGATCAATATGGTTCTCTCTTTATTGAAAAAATCAAAGAGCTAGAAGCAGCAATGAGTTAAGACTCAGAAATATCATAGGATCAGCTTTCAACTTCATCAGGAAATCTCATTTAAAGCTGATACGCGGCTGGAGAGAATGATCGCATGCTTTTAACAATCTCGCGCCAGCATTTGTAACAACTATGCTTAAACCAAAAAAAACGATAGTTTTAGGCAAAAAGGACCATCAACTGATGATCCTTTTTTCATATATTTCCGATAATGATTTCACGCTTTCGCATTCATTTCTCTCGCCATTTTTATTTTTAACTGCAAAATATCCCCAAAGAATGGATCAGTACAATAAATGGAATGGAGAAACTAAAGATGATGCGCATAATCATGCAGCTCAAATCCTTGCAATGCATAATCAAAATTTTTGCCAACGGCTAAGACTTTAAAGCGCTCGCCCATCTCTTCGGGATGAATCAAATGCTGTACTCGTTTCGAGAGTTCAAACCAAGCTAATTCCCCCTCTTGTGTATCTGGAAAAGTGGCACGATCTTCCGCAACCAAGTCTTGAAGTTGATTACCTAATAAGAAGTATGATTGCGAGGTATATCCTAAAAACTCTAAGCCCATATCCACTAATACCGTTGCAGCTTGCGTGAAATTCACATTTGCCGTTAAATCTTGCAAGCCAGGATAGAGATAAAAATCTTCATGCGCGCGATGTTTGTAGTGAGCGATGAGCGTTCCCGTCATCCGTTCTGGACGATAATACTCTTTCTCATCGTAGCCATAATCAATAAAGAGCGCCGCACCTTCTGTCATATGTGCAAACAGTGCCGGTAACCATACTTCTAAATGGGGACAACACTCTGTTTCACAGCCTTCGGGAAGCTCAATACCCCGCGAATTAAGCGCTTCATAAAAATCTTTTAAGGCTTGATCAGCCGCTCTTAAAACTGGCGCAAAGGTTACGGTCTTGTCTACATCATTGACTTCTAAACCCACATCAACATATTGTGGCTGCCCATTGACGATTCTAAAACGCTCAACACTCAAAGCATCCAATACTTCATTGGCAATAATTACGCCTTTCCACGCTTCTTTCGGTGGTGATGCAATCCATTCAACGTTTGAGATAAATTCAGGTAATGCTTCAGAAATTAAAGCCTTTTGGCGCTCAATTAAGTTTGGCGAAACTTCTAAAATGAGATACTTCTTGGGCAGCTGGTTCTTCTTTGCAAGATGCAATAAGATATCGCGCGCCATTGTACCATTGCCGGCACCAATTTCTAATATGCAAAAATCTTCTTGATCACTCATCAACCCTTGAATTTCGAGAATCTGATTTGCTAGAGACCTTGAAAAAAGATCCGAAATTAACGGTGCAGTAATAAAATCCCCTTCTCGGCCAAAAACTGCCTGCGGACCTGTGTAATAGCCTAATGTCGGATGATAGAGTGCTTGATCAAAAAAGCGAGAAAAAGGCATCGGGCCCGATTCGCGAATTTCACTCACAATCTCAAAGGCTAACTTCGCTGAAAGCGCATATTCATCATGAGAAGGTTCCGGTAAACGTTCTTCGTTACTGTTTTCACTCTCTACTTGCATCCTGCTCTACCTCACTATTATCCCGAATGATTCGTCTTCTCTAAAATTTATGACACTCACATTGCCTTTTATAGCCACCTCGGTTTAAGAATGATTGTGTCAACTACTGGCACACTTGATAAAAACATACCAACGTTCTCCGCTGTAAATCAACTATTACAGGAAAGTTTGAATATCATTATTTAAAACCAATGTCACTATCACCAACTACTTTTAGCGATCCATCATAGAATACTGCTTCACTCCATTTTCTTGTCAATTTTGATCAATAAAAGAATAAGCTGCTAATTTCTAGCAGCTTACTGAAAGTCACCCCATATCATAAGTGAAATAGATGATTAATCAACCTTATTACAATGCCGTAACAGATCCCATTCCGCGACTATTGCGCTGAATCTTCACATTTTGCCCTGGGAAGATATTCACTTCACCAATAACAACAACAGGGACATGACCTCGATCGGTAGTCTCAACGCCCACTTCACTATTACCTTCTTCATTGACCATAATCGAAACTACTCGCCCTTTTCCCGAATAGCTCCCTTTTCCATCTTCAAGTCCCGTAGCACATCCGGCAAGTAATGCGAGTGAAGCGAGCAGTAATCCTAACTTTTTCATATAAAACAAATCCTTTACATTTATTGATTAGTAACTAAAACAACAAATCTCTCTAAGGTTGCCCTTAAGAGAGATTCACAAGTTAACTATTGTATTGTTGTATCACCAAATTCTATGATTCTTTAGGCGCATCAGAATTTTGGCGTTGACGATTTTGATTCGGGCGACGATTACGACGAACACCACGGCGTGCTGGGCGACGATTTTGATTTTCGCGTGGTTGATTATCCCCAGATTGCCCATCCGCTGTGCCTTCTACTTGTGGCTTCTCTACCGAAGTATTTTCTACAACCTGTTCACTGCCGGCATCACTTTGATCTTGTCTACGACGAGGAGAGCGACGATTACCACGTTGTTGCCCGCCATCTTGTGATCCACGACGTTGATTATTTCTCGGCGTTCGACTTCGACGTTGGCGATTATCACGCGCCGACGGCTCCGGTGTTACTTCCGGCGTAATTAAGAGCTCTTCTGATATAGATTCCACAGGAATCTCTTCTTTAATATAATCTTGAATATCCATCAATGAATAGACATATTCTTCACAAGCAAAAGTAATGGCGGTACCTTCAGCACCCGCTCTTGCCGTACGACCAATTCGATGTACGTAATCTTCCACATCTTGTGGTAAATCGTAGTTAAATACGTGCGTTACATCCGGAATATGTAAACCTCTCGCTGCAACATCGGTTGCCACCATAATGGAGAGTTCACCACTTTTGAATTCTTCTAATAACTTCTCACGGCGATTTTGAGGAATATCTCCAGACAATACCGCAGCTTTATAACCATTGGCATTTAATGTATTAAAAACTTCATCTGCGGCACGTTTTGTATTCACAAACACAATCGAACGCTCCGCGGCTTCTTTCTTTAAAAGACCGAAAAGAAGCTTCAATTTCTCATCAGAGGAAACATGATATAAACGCTGTGTTATACGAGATCCTGTCACCTGCTCCGCTTCAACTTTCACAAGCTCCGCATCATTCATATGCTCATATGCAAGCTCAAAAATACGTTGTGAGAATGTTGCCGAGAAGAGCATATTTTGACGCTTTTCCACTTTCGGCATTTGACGTAACAAGAAACGAATATCACTGATAAAACCAAGATCAAACATGCGATCGGCTTCATCAAGAACAAAAACTTCGACATTACGTAGATTGAGTTTTTTCTGTTTAAAGTAATCTAAAATACGTCCAACGGTTCCAATCACAACATCAGGATCAGCTTCTAATGCTTCGTTTTGTGTGCCATAAGCCGCACCACCATAAAGTAGCGCATATTTTAATCCGGTATAACGACCCAGCATTTTGGCATCTTCATGAATCTGCACGGCAAGTTCACGAGTTGGCGCCATGATGATCGCGAAAGGTCCCTTTTTATTCTCTTCAACCGGCACCGTCATTAAATGATTCAGCGTTGCCAATAAGAAAGTTGCCGTCTTACCTGTTCCTGTCTGAGCCTGCCCTGTTACATCTTTACCTTTTAATAAAACCGGCAGCGCTTTCTCTTGAATTTCCGTACAAAACTCATAGCCATTATCCGCTAAGCTCTCTTTCAGTGAATCATGTAAATCTAAATCTGCAAACTTCATAGAAGTTAAATGTGGTTTTCCCATAGATGACGACCTAAACCCTCAATTATTGTGCGCTATAATAAATTTTTTTAATAACCTTGTTTGAAAAAATTATACAATCCAAACCTTGTTATTTACCCTGTTTTCAGTTGTAATGACTCAGGTATTATCATATTTTATATAGAAAAATCCAAATCTAATTTTGGATATCTTGATCAACTTCTTGAAGGAGAGAGTGCGATGAGCAATTTAGTCAATGCGACAGACACAACTTTTGAAGCTGAAGTTTTAAATGCTGAACTTCCTGTATTAGTGGATTTTTGGGCAGATTGGTGCGCGCCTTGCCGTATGATCACTCCAATTATTGAAGCTGCTGCTGAAGAGTATGCAGGCAAAATCAAAGTTGTGAAATTAGACGTACAAAACAACCAAGATACTGCCGTTAAATTCCAAATTCGTGGAATTCCCGCATTAATGATCTTCAAAAATGGTGAAATTGTAGCGCAACACGTGGGCGCTTTAAATAAAGCACAATTAACACAATTCATCGACAACAATCTTTAATCTTTCTTACAATTAAAGATTGTTGTGATCAATAAATAAATCTACTGATCTAACAATAGAAGAACTTACAAAAGCCGAAGAATATTGACTATTCATCGGCTTTTTACTATTCACCTTGCCTGAATAAGATTACGTGACTTATTTGACGTTATACAAATACGCACAAAGAGTTTTATGATTAAAATTATTTATGAAGCGGCTGTTAGACGAAATCGATAAAACAGCATCTTCATTCAACTTCACGTATAATACGTCCCTTCGAGCAGATCGCGCAGCAGAAATAACTATCACGATTCTCTTTAGCGCATATTTTAATATCACTAAAAACACAACTATGAGGGTGATCCATGGAATTAATCAACACACTCAACCATACGATTGAAGACCTTTCCGAAAGAGCCGCTGACCTTCGGAGGTATCTTTGACTTCGATACCAAGCAAGAGCGCTTAACTGAAGTTTTAATGGAATTAGAAGATCCTAATATCTGGACGAGCAATGCTGAAAAAGCGCAAAAACTAGGGCAAGAACGTGCCATTCTTGATGATTTCGTCAATGGTATGATTCGCATTGAAACAAGTCTCAACGATGCGAAAGATCTTGTAGAAATGGCCAAAATGGAAAATGATGAAGAGACGCTAGAGATGATTCAAAGTGATCTCGCAGACTTCACTAAAACCATTGAAGAATTTGAATTCAAGCGCATGTTTAGTGGCGAAATGGATGCGAGCAATGCCTATCTCGATATCCAAGCCGGCGCCGGCGGTACAGAAGCGCAAGATTGGGCTTCAATGGTTTTACGCATGTATCTACGTTGGGGGGAAGATCACGGTTTTAAAACAGAACTGTTAGAGGCATCTCCGGGCGACGTTGCCGGCATTAAATCCGCGAGTATCCGTTTTGAAGGAGATCATGCTTATGGTTGGCTTCGCACAGAAACGGGCGTACATCGCTTAGTCCGTAAATCACCGTTTGACTCAAACAACAAACGACATACCTCATTCTGTTCTGTATTCGTTTCGCCAGAAATCGATGACAATATTGAGATTGATATTGACCCATCCGATCTTCGAATCGATGTTTACCGTGCATCTGGTGCCGGTGGACAGCACGTTAACGTGACAGAGTCTGCCGTACGTATTACGCACGTTCCTACCGGCGTTGTTGCACAATGTCAAAATGAGCGATCACAGCATCGAAATAAAGATGTCGCAATGCAGCAACTTCGTTCAAAACTGTACGAACTTGAATTACAGAAGAAAAAAGATGCGGCAGAAGCACTGCAAGACTCTAAAGCCGATGTGGGCTGGGGCAGCCAGATTCGCTCATATGTTCTGGATCAAGCGCGTATTCGAGATATTCGCACGGGTTATGAAGTGGGCAATCCACAACCTGTCTTAGATGGTGATCTCGATGCATTCATTGAAGCCAGTTTAAAAATGGGACTTTAAATAGGTCATTGTCATCCTTCAAAGTGTAAATCGACACATGAGAACAACTATTCGAAAAAAGAGCGGTGATCTGCTCTTTTCTTTTACGCTATCATTATATTTTTTTATAATATATAATAGATGTTTACCGAGAATGATATCTATTTACCTTCATAGTCGATCATCGTAATATCTTTAGATATTGATCTTTATTTTCGAATACTCTCTGAGTAATTTAATCCCATCAACAATATTACATTGAGCCATCAAAATGTCAGAAATTCAGCTTCCTTCCACCTCTCAACGTTGGTATTACGGTTGGACAATTGTCCTAGCCGCCGCACTTTTAACCATGATCACCGTGGGCATGCGTATGAGTATCGGTCCTTTTGTCATTCCGATGAGTGAAGGCTTAGGCATGAGCCGCAGTCACCTTTCTGCTGTTATTGCTTTTGGGATGATGGTTTACGGCATCGGAATGCCAATTGCCGGTTATTGCGTCAATCGATTTGGCACACGCACTACGCTTATTATTGGGGCTATTTTAGTATCTCTTTCACTAATTTTTACGGTTTATACGAATAATCTCTGGATATTTGCACTCAATTATGGCGGTCTACTCTCATTTGGCTTAGCATTTACGAGTCCTGTTGCTTTTACCCAATTAATTAGCCGCTGGTTTATCGCCAAGAGAACGATGGCACTTATCTTTCTCACAACAGGCTCAATGGCCGGTATTGCCATTATGACGCCGGTTTTTAATATCGCCATACAATCCTTTAGCTGGGAAGCCACATTATTAGGTTATGCCCTGCTTTTCTTCATTCTCACGCTCATTGTGGCTCTTTTTGTCGTGAAAGGCACGCCGCCAGAATATGGCGATTTAACCGATGACAATGAGATCAAAGCTCATCAAGCAAAAATGGCACTTCGTCTCAAAAAAATGAACGGCGCAAGTTATACCCTTCGTCAGGTATTTTCTACTAAACCTTTTTGGTTACTTTGCATTGGCATCTTCTCTTGTGGCTTTAGTATGAGCCTGCTAGGAACTCACGCTGTCCCTATGCTAATCGATCATGGTTTTAGCCAAAACGTCAGTTCTTTTGGCATTAGTTTAATTGGATTTGTTGCCATTTTTAGTACCGTAATGCTCGGTAGACTAAGCACAAAGATTGAACATCGCTTACTGCTTGTCGCAATCTATTTCGTTCGTGGTTTAGCTTTCTTCGCCTTAGTCGTAGTCATGGCGCCGTGGCAGCTCTATACCGTTGCAATTATTGGCGGTTTAGTTTGGGCTGGCAACATGGGAACATCCTCGGGAATGCTCGCCGATATTTATGGCGTAAAACTGGTGGGAATGCTCTATGGATTCGCATTCATTGGGCATCAAATTGGCGGAACCATCAGTACTTGGCTCGGCGGTTGGGCATATGAAACCTACGGCACGCACTATATCTCTTTCTGGCTTGCCGGCACATTCCTCTTGATTGGTGCCTTTGCATCTTATCTCTTACCGAAAAAAGCAGATTACGCAAACGCCATTGCCAAAATCAATCAATAATCAACGATTGATTGGCACATAAAATACTTACGCTTCATTTGTCGACAACAATAGCGATAGTTCGATAGGTTCGATAATATGAATAAAATGCCGGTACGATATAATTCTACCGGCATTTTCATTACCTAAATATCTATTATTCTGCACCTACAAATACACACCTGAAACAACGATATAATCTTTTCGTTTTAAAAATAGCGATAACAAATGCCGGCACAAGATTCATCAAAGAGTACAAAAATTCTCTCCAGCGATACATCATCTTTTAAATAAGCTCTTTAATCAGATAATTTAAAACTGATTTCACTATAAGAATCCTCCCCATCAATCTCCTCAATATGCTTCAACCAAACCATCGCTCTCAAAACTTTTCTAATCCACCTATTAATCACTTATTTCGCTATAATACTGCTTCGGTATTTATGATACGCAGGTTATATCCATATTCAGTAGAGGTTTAATATTTATGAGTAAAGAGAAAAAACAATTTGTCTGCCGAGATTGTGGTGCAGTAGCGCAGAAATGGGCAGGACAATGTTTAGATTGTAAATCTTGGAACTCTATTGAAGAGATGGTTGTAGAAAAAACACCCACGCGCCTTTCCGGATATTCAGGAACGGCCGGCACAGATGGCGTACAGATTCTCACAGATGTACAAAAAGAAGAATTAACACGTTTTACGACAGGTTTAAATGAGCTTGATCGCGTATTAGGCGGCGGTTTAGTCTTTGGCTCTGTGGTACTTATCGGCGGCGATCCTGGGATTGGAAAATCGACAATCTTACTACAAACGTTGATTCACTTAAGTCATACCGGCAAAAATGTACTTTATGTAACCGGTGAGGAATCACCGAGCCAAGTAGCGCTTCGTGCCGAGCGACTGCAACTCGATGGCTCTAAATTACAGTTACTTTCTGAAACCAATGTGGAGAAAATTCTCCGTGTTGCCGAGCCAATGAAGCTCGATGTGATTGTCATTGACTCAATTCAAACAATCTTTACAGAGCTTCTCAATTCTGCACCAGGAAATGTTGGGCAAGTTCGTGAAAGTACAGCGCTTCTTACACGTTTTGCAAAACGTACCGGTACTTCTATCTTCCTTGCTGGCCACGTGACGAAAGAAGGGGCGATTGCCGGCCCTCGCGTGTTAGAACATATGGTGGATTGCGTGCTCTACTTCGAAGGCGAAGTCGATTCTCGTTTTAGAATTATGCGCTCCTACAAAAACCGCTTTGGACCGCTGCATGAGATCGGCGTATTTGCCATGACCGGCACAGGATTAAAACCGATTAGCAATCCTTCCGCGATTTTCCTCTCAAGACAACCAGAAAGAAGCTCTGGCAGCGTGATTATGGTCACAAGAGAAGGAACACGCCCACTGTTAATCGAAATTCAATCGCTTGTTGATGATTCTCTCGGCGGACAACCTCGCCGTGTCACGTTAGGCTTAGAGCAAAATAGGCTCACCATGCTGCTTGCCGTACTTCATCGTCACGCCGGCATTGCGATGATGGATCAAGATGTTTACGTCAATGCTGTTGGCGGCGTCAAAGTCACCGAAACAGCCTCTGACTTAGCGGTCATTGCGGCTGCATATTCAAGCTTTAGAGATACCGTTTTACCGGCAGATCTCGTGATTTTTGGAGAGATTGGTTTAGCGGGAGAAGTTCGCCCCGTTCCACACGGCGAAGAGCGTTTAAAAGAAGCTGCCAAACATGGTTTTACGCGCGCTATTGTCCCTATTGCTAATAAACCCAAAAACAATATTGCCGGCATGGAAATCATCGGCGTTGCTAAGATAGGCGAACTTATGGATCACTTATAGGATCAGAGATTTTATCTGAAGCAATGAACAGAAGTGATATAGAGTGCAATCGGTTTTAAATGATCTAATGGTTTGTCTGATTAAAAATTCTTTCAAAGGGTGATGCATGGCTGGAGAGAATGGCTGCACCCTTTTTAGTAATCCCGTGCCAGCAGTTATAAAAGCGCTTTTTAAACCAAAATGACTATAAAAATATATCGTTATTATCATTTAAGAATCGTTGCTTCAATGGC
>DXHP01000056.1 GCA_019113305.1 Candidatus Ignatzschineria merdigallinarum
ATTACGGCGCAAAAACATGGGTCATTGAGAATATTCTTAATCCGGCAGGGAAAGTCCTTATTACAATGATCAAAATGATCGTCGTGCCTATTGTTATTTCCACTTTAACGGTTGGGATTGCTGGTGGAGAAAACACTAAAGAATTAGGAAAAATGGGGCTTAAAAGTATTATTTACTTTGAAATCATTACCACTATTGCCATCATCGTGGGGGTTATCTCTGCTAATCTTTTTCAGCCCGGCATCGGTGTTGACTTAAGCGGGCTTGCACAAGCTGATATGAGCAAATTCACTCATACGATGACTGAGATCTCCGCAACTGAACAGAACCATCTAGTCACGACAATCATGTCCATATTCCCGAGCAATATTTTTCATGCGCTCACTGATAATAGCAATATGCTGTCTATCATCTTTTTCTCTGTACTATTTGGGCTTGGACTCGCACAAATGCCTCAAGATAAGAAAAGACCAGTCGTCGAGTTTCTTCAAGGCGTATCAGGAGCCATGTTTAAAGTCACAGATATGATCATGCGCTACGCACCAATTGGTGTTTTCGCCTTGATTGCTGCCACCGTTGCGAGCTTTGGATTTGAATCACTCTATCCGTTACTTAAACTGGTATTAGTTGTCTATGGAACTATCTTATTCTTTGCGATTGTCGTTTTAGGCGCCGTTGCGGCAATCTGTGGTTTTAATATCTTCACACTCTTTAAAGTACTTAAAGAAGAGCTCATTCTCGCATATACGACAGCAAGCTCCGAAACGGTTCTTCCTCGAATCATGGAGAAGATGCAAGCATACGGCGCACCTGGAAAAGTGACGGGTTTTGTCATTCCCATTGGTTACTCTTTTAATCTTGATGGCTCAACGCTCTACCAAAGTATTGCTGCCATCTTCTTAGCACAGATTACCGGCATTGATCTTTCCCTTACTGATCAAATCATTCTCGTAATTACACTCATGCTCACATCTAAAGGCATGGCAGGTGTTCCCGGCGCGGCAATTGTTGTAATTCTCGCAACCGTCGGAACTGTCGGAATTCCTGTTGAAAGCGTCGCCTATATTATTGGAATTGATCGTATTTTAGATATGGCAAGAACGGCGCTTAATGTCATTGGTAACGCTCTAGCGGCGTTAGTTATCGCAAAATGGGAAGGTTGTTTTGATCAGGATAAAGCCGACAATTACTTCAAAAATGTTGCTCCAAAACTAGATCATTAAATTTGAGTGCTGATCTATTTTGCAAAATGCGCTCTCACATAAAATCTCAGCGATTCAAAACCGATAAGCACTATACATATTCTATCGAATAGACCTAACAGACATGAATAAAGCCCACAGAATATTCAATCTTGTGGGCTTTTCTTTTTATCAAAGAGTTCAAAAATTTTTCTCATCATCAAAGAAGTTGCTACCTTACTTTAAAATGCTCGGCAACAATTGTTGATGGATCATATAACCATTTCGCTATAAGAATAGCGGTAATAACCGCAGAACAAAATCTATCAGCGTATAGAATTACCCTCTTTTTTCACATAATAAAAAAACCGAATACTTAATTAGTATTCGGTTTTTAATGTTTGGAGCGGGAAACGAGACTCGAACTCGCGACCCCAACCTTGGCAAGGTTGTGCTCTACCAACTGAGCTATTCCCGCTGAACAGGTGATAAATTATAGCGTTTTTTCTTAATATGTCAACTTAGTTCTCTAAATGCATAAAAACAGCGCATTTGAATGACTGAACGCCCATCTCACCCAATTTCCTTCTCATCACCTTGACATATTTTTGCAATTTTCTGCGATATCCTTTATCGACTTCAACTCACATTAATTTAATTTAGCAAATTTATGCTGATTAATATAATATATTGCACTTTTATACTAAAAGATATTTCATTCACGGCAGATTCACCGCTTTTTTACTACGAAACAGAGGAAAACATCCTTTCACGATCTCATCACGAGCGAAATATCGAATCAATTGAAAACGCAAATAGGAGGTAGTTTTGACTGATACTATCGCAACCCAAACAAATAAGCGGACATTTAAAATGCCCAATCTCGGCATTCAAATTCTCATCGCATTAGTGCTGGGAATTATTGCCGGCATTATCTTACATGATCATTCGTCAAAAATTTGGATCATTGATAATATCTTTTATCCGGCAGGACAAATATTGATTATTATGATTAAGATGATCGTTGTTCCCATTGTTGTATCGACATTAACGGTTGGGATTGCCGGCGGCGAAAATACTCGAGACCTCGGGAAAATGGGGCTTAAAACAATCATCTATTTTGAAATCATTACCACTATTGCCATTATTGTGGGCATTATCGCTGCCAATATTTTCCAACCAGGAAGTGGTTTAGATCTTCAATCGTTAGTCCAAGCAGATATTTCAAGCTATAGCCACACTATAGAAGAGATGTCCGATTCAAGCAGAAGTCCATTTGTCACAACGCTCTTATCGATTTTCCCAAGCAACGTTTTTGCAGCGATGTCGAATAATAACAGTATGCTTGCCGTCATCTTCTTCTCTGTTCTTTTTGGATTAGGGTTAGCAACTTTACCAAAAGAGCAGAAAACACCAGTCATCCAGGTACTCCAAGGAGTTTCTGGTGCGATGTTTAAAGTGACTAACATGATTATGCGTTATGCACCTATTGGTGTTTTTGCCTTAATTGCGACAACCGTTGCCAACTTCGGATATGAATCTCTCTATCCGCTCTTAAAACTCGCACTACTTGTTTATGGAACCATCGTTTTCTTCGCGATTGTTGTTCTCGGTTTTGTGGCATTCATTTGCGGCATTAATATATTCACACTCCTCAAAATTCTTAAAGATGAATTAATCTTGGCATATACTACGGCAAGTTCTGAAACCGTGCTGCCGAGAATCATGGAAAAAATGGAGCGATATGGAGCGCCTTCAAAAGTGACAGGCTTCGTGATTCCAATCGGTTACTCATTTAACCTTGATGGTTCAACCTTATATCAAAGTATTGCCGCAATCTTCTTAGCGCAAATTAGCGGTGTGGATCTCTCAATCACAGACCAAATAATCTTAGTGATTACCTTAATGCTCACCTCTAAAGGAATTGCCGGCGTTCCTGGCGTTTCTATTGTCGTCTTATTAGCCACCATCGGTACCGTAGGAATCCCGCTTGAAAGCGTTGCTTATATTATTGGGATTGATCGTATTTTAGATATGGCAAGAACCGCGCTCAACGTTGTTGGTAATGCGCTTGCTGCCCTCGTTATTGCTAAATGGGAAGGTTGTTTCGATACTAAAAAAGCGAAAAACTACTTCAAAGATAATCAAGATTTAGAATAGTTGCAGATTGGCATTGCTTTTAATGAATATAACCACTCACAAAACTCAAAGCCACGATCTATTTCGTGGATTTGAGTTGCATGTTTATCTCAAATCCACCTGCGATTAACACCGCAAAACCTTCAACAAAAATGATTATAAATAAGATTTATCGAGATCTTCTCTGTTGATTTCTATAAGATACTAAGCTTAATCATTGCTTTACAAATAGGCATAAAAAAATCCTCACTAAAAAGTGAGGATTCTAAATTTGGAGCGGGAAACGAGACTCGAACTCGCGACCCCAACCTTGGCAAGGTTGTGCTCTACCAACTGAGCTATTCCCGCAGAAGATGTGACTATTATAGATTTTTTTATCAATCTGTCAAACCTAAATCCGTGCATTTAATTACCAACCATCGCGCCAAAATTAAGCACCTTTTACCCGCATTTTACTTTTCTAAAAATATTGACTACTTATGTAGCTTATGCCACTATCTTTCTACATTTTTCATTATATTGCCTTTAGCGATTTGCTAAAATGCCGTATGATCTAATATTATTCTTATTTATATAATAAATCGATCCATCAGATGATCTTGTGAAGACAATATAAAGGGACAATCTATGCAACAAAGGTTCTTTAAAAAACTTTGGATGTGGATGCTATTCGTTACCATCTCTTTCGCATCAACAATTCATGCACAAACGCTTTTTAATCAATCTCAAAGCTCAAATGCTCCCTCTACGATTGGCTTAGATCCTTCAACATTATTACGTCCAACACAAGCTTTTATTCCCTCAATTCATGTTCAAGATGTTGAGAAAGGCGAACTTGTTTTAATGTGGGATATCAATCCCGATTACTATCTCTATAAAGAGAAAATTTTTATCACACTTAAAAATAG
>DXHP01000008.1 GCA_019113305.1 Candidatus Ignatzschineria merdigallinarum
ATAATCCCTGCTTTTTCACCGGCAATAGCGGTAATAGTATTGCCTAATTGTGCCGTATGATCGATGCTAATCGGAGTGATAACAGCAATTTGAGCATCAGCGATATTCGTTGAATCTAATCTGCCACCTAATCCCACTTCTAATACAGCAACATCTACGGAATTTTTTCTAAAGAGATAGAAAGCCGCAAGTGTTGCAAATTCAAAGTAGGTGAGAGTGATCTCTTCTCGAGCGGTCTCAATAGCCGTAAATGCCTCAATGAGTTCTGCATCAGAAACCTCTTCAAGGTTAATTCTGATACGCTCATTAAATCGATTGATATGGGGAGACGTAAAAAGACCCACTTTAAAATCATGGGCTTTATAAAGATTCGCAATGGTGGTCGAGGTTGAACCTTTGCCATTGGTGCCGGCGACAGTAATCACGAGCGGTGCAATCGGCGTCAAATTCAAACGCTCGTATACTTGAATGATACGAGCGAGTTTGAAATCCATTGAGAGAGGGTGAATGGCTTCTAAATAAGTTAGCCACGATTGAAGGGAACGTTCAGAAGCCATATTCATCTCTTGATAATGTCATAACAAATTAGAAAAAGTTAGCAAACCTCATCTAAAGGCTGACCTTGGTGAGTCAATTTTGCGAGCAAGCTTGCGATCTCATTACGAAGATGACGGCGATCTACGATCATATCAATCGCTCCTTTTTCAAGGAGGAATTCTGAACGTTGGAAGCCTTCAGGTAATTTTTCACGAACGGTTTGTTCAATCACACGAGGACCTGCAAAGCCGATTAACGCGTGAGGTTCTGCAATGTTCACATCGCCAAGCATTGCTAAACTTGCAGAAACGCCACCGAATGTTGGGTCTGTCAGAACTGAGATAAAAGGAATGCCGCGCTCATTGAGTTTTGCGATTCCCGCCGAGGTTTTTGCCATTTGCATGAGAGACGTTAAGCCCTCTTGCATACGAGCGCCGCCGCTTGTCATGAATGTGACGAGTGGGCAATTATTTTCTAAGCTGTAGTTTACGGCACGAATAAAGCGTTCGCCGGCAACAGAGCCCATCGAACCGCCCATAAAGTTAAAGTTAAATGATGCCGCTGAGATTTCCATTCCTTTTAACGTTCCATGCATTGCAATTAACGTTTCTGTTTCGCCAGTTGCTTTTTGCGCATCCGCTAAACGATCACGATAACGGCGGCTATCACGGAAGTTGAGGAAGTCGATTGATTCGATTTCTGAGCCAAGTTCAACAGCAGAGTTTTCATCTAAGAAAGCCATTAAACGTGTGCGTGCATCGATACGCATATGCGCATCACATTTTGGGCAAACTTGAAGGTTTGCTGTTAATTCTTGTTGATAGAGAACGGCATCACAAGAACGGCATTTTGCCCATACACCTTCTGGAACTGAGTTACCCTTTTTTTGGGTACGGATCATTGGAATTATACGTTCAAACCAGTTCATTCAGTAACCATCCTTTTTGTTAATTCTGATATAGCATTCGTTGTTTTGAAATTTATGACAAATTTCGTTAGTTATTCCGAATTTAATAGTCGATTTTCTCATAAAACAGAAAAATAGCCAATGGGGAATTTTTTACGAGAACAAGTGTGCGCATTTTTAGGGATATTGTATTGAGAAAATAAATAGTAAACTCAATGACAAGGCGAAGTTTAGCCGAAGGAAAGTTGGATCAAGGTGTTATAAGATTTTAGGATCGCAAAGAATCAATACTCGTAAATGGGGTGATGATCCGTTATAATCAGTACGAATTTAGTGCTATTTAAGGTTGGTAATATTCATGAGTTTCGATATCAGAGAGCTTTATCAAGAGATGATTTTGGATCACAATAAAAATCCTCGTAATTTTCGTGTGATTGATCCCTGCACTCATCATGCAGAAGGCTATAATCCTTTATGTGGTGATCAGATTGAAGTGTACGTTAATATTGAAGATGGCGTGATCACCGATGTCTCTTTCCAAGGCGATGGTTGTGCGATTTCAACCGCTTCTAGCTCAATGATGACTGATGCGATTAAAGGTAAAACGGTGGAAGAAGCCGATGCGCTCTTTAATCTTTTTCACTCAGCAGTGATGCTTGATGGGGAAGATTCTGATGAATTAGGAAAGCTTCGAGTATTAACCGGCGTGCGTGAATATCCTGCGCGTGTCAAATGTGCAACGCTCGCATGGCATGCAATGCATTCAGCGATTCATGAAAAAGATGAAGTGGCGAAAACTGAGTAAGCATTCACAATAAGCTAGACAAAAATAAGATGAACAGGCTCAAAATATAGCGTGTTCTAAACGAGTTAGAAATAGATTTGAAGGATAAAACCAGAAATGGATATTAATCGTGATGAGCCAAATTTTCCGCAAATTCTTTTTGCAGAAGATGTTGCGCCGAATGAAACATCAGAAGAGTTAGTAGAACGTATTATTGATGCCGTTAAAAAGGTTTATGACCCAGAAATTCCGGTAGATATTTACGAGTTAGGATTAATCTATGCAATTGAGTTCTTAGAGCTTACAGAGAACAATATCCGCATTCGTATTGATATGACATTAACCGCGCCAGGTTGTCCAGTTGCCGGAGAAATGCCAAGCTGGGTTTCAAATGCGGTGTACTCAATCCCAGAAATCAAAGAGTGTGTGGTTGATCTTGTTTGGGAACCATTCTGGACACCACAGCGTATGTCACTTCGTGCCAAACTTGAGTTAAATATGTTGTAATAATCAGCAACATATTTTTCAGAATATCTATCAGAAGAAGTCTCTTTAAGATCTTTCTAAAAATAAGTTGAATAACATTGGATACACAAAAGCCCAGAAGATGATTACTTCTGGGCTTTTTGTTAAGAGTAGATATTCTAATACTGGGTTTTTCGTTTAAAAATAGTGGCTAAAACTGCTGGCGCGAGATTGATAAAAGAGCGCAACTATTCTCTCCAGCGATGCATCCCCTTTTCATAAAATTTTTAATCAGACAGTAAATCAGATCATCTAAAATCGATTTTACTGACGATATAAAATTATTTCTTCTCTAAAAGCGGCTGCAAATACTTTCCGGTATGGCTCTCTTTACATTTTGTGATCTCTTCTGGTGTGCCGGCGAAAATGATATTTCCGCCTTTGGCGCCGCCTTCAGGACCGATATCAATGAGCCAGTCTGCCGTTTTAATCACGTCAAGATTGTGTTCGATGATGATGACAGTATTGCCTTTATCTCGTAGTGTATGAATCACTTTAAGAAGCTGTGCAATATCGTGGAAGTGAAGTCCTGTTGTCGGTTCATCGAGGATATAGACCGTTTTGCCGGTATCACGTTTTGAGAGCTCTCTCGAGAGCTTGACGCGCTGCGCTTCACCACCCGAAAGCGTTGTCGCATTTTGCCCAAGCGTAATGTAGCTTAAACCGACTTCCATCAATGTTTCTAAACGGCGATGAACTACCGGAATCGCATCAAAGAAGTCATAAGCTTCTTCAACGGTCATATTGAGTACATCATTGATCGATTTTCCTTTGTAGAGAATATCGAGCGTTTCTCGATTGTAGCGTTTGCCTTGGCATTCGTCACACATGACGTAAACATCTGGCAAGAAGTGCATCTCGACTTTGATTAAGCCATCGCCTTGGCAATTCTCACAACGACCACCTTTCACGTTAAAGCTAAAGCGCCCCGGCTGATACCCACGAGCGCGTGCTTCCGGTGTATTAGCAAAAATTTCTCGAATCGGCGTGAAAAGCCCTGTATAAGTTGCGGGGTTAGAACGCGGCGTTCTACCAATCGGGCTTTGATCGATATTGACGATCTTATCAATCTGATCTAAACCTTCGATTTTTTTGTAAGGCGCAACATCAATGCTGTTGTTCTTATTTAAAATGCGCGCGATAGAGCTATAGAGCGTATCGTTTACGAGCGTTGATTTTCCAGAACCCGAAACGCCGGTAACACAGGTTAATAAACCGAGCGGGAAAGATGCGGTAATATCTTTGAGGTTATTGCCGGTTGCACCGATCAGTTTGATCTGCTGTTTTGGATCATTCTTCGTGCGTTCTGCCGGTACTTCAATCTTTTTGCGTCCTGAAAGATAATCGGCAGTGAGAGAGTTTTTATTCTTCATCACCTCTTTCGGTGTGCCAGCGGCAACAACATTACCACCATGAACGCCGGCGCCAGGGCCGATATCGACAATATAATCAGATGATAAAATCGCATCTTCATCATGTTCAACGACAATTACCGTATTGCCGAGATCACGAAGATGGAAGAGCGTTTGTAATAAACGATCATTATCTCGCTGATGCAGCCCGATAGAAGGTTCATCTAAGACATAGAGAACGCCCATTAAACCTGCGCCAATCTGTGATGCTAAGCGAATCCGTTGTGCTTCACCGCCGGAGAGCGTTTCGGCGGAGCGTGAAAGGTTGAGATAATCGAGTCCAACATTGACGAGGAAGCCGAGTCGTTCTTGAATTTCTTTGAAGATCTTATCAGCAATCTCTTGCTTTGCGCCTTTAAGCGTCACATTTTGTGACCAATCGAGCGCATCACTAATTGGCAGAGCGGTAATTTGATGAATGGCTTTGCCTTCGATGAGCACATTTTTTGCGGCAACGCCTAAGCGGCTCCCTTCACAATCGGGGCACGAGCGCATTGCTAAGAAGCGCGTTAAACTTTCTCGGACAATTTGCGAATCCGTTTCGCGATAACGACGTTCAAGATTATTAATAATCCCTTCAAAAGGATGGATACGAATCGATTTTTGTCCCCGATTACTAAGGTAATGGAACTCAATCTCTTCATCGCCTGATCCGTAGAGCAGGATTTTTTGAATCTTTTTAGGAAGTTGCTCAAATGGCATTTCAGGATCGAAACCATAATGTTTGCCGAGTGATTCGATCATCGAAAAATAGTAGCTAGAGTTACGATCCCAACCACGAATTGCGCCATTTGAAAGTGGCAATGAGGGTTCTGCAACCACGCGTTCAGGATCAAAATATTGATTTACGCCTAAACCATCACAGCTTGGGCAAGCGCCTTCTGGATTATTAAAGGAGAAGAGGCGCGGCTCAAGTTCGGCAATCGTAAAACCACATTCAGGGCAAGCGTAATTTGCGGAGAATTGAAGAAGCGATTCTTCCGTTTTCATATCGA
>DXHP01000009.1 GCA_019113305.1 Candidatus Ignatzschineria merdigallinarum
GACGGGATTCGAACCCGCGACCCCCGGCGTGACAGGCAGGTATTCTAACCAGCTGAACTACCACTCCGTGTTTTTTCTTTAGTTGCGATCAACTAAGGAATGCTATTATACGAAATAAAATTGACTTGTCATCTTTATTTTTATGTTTGTGTGATAAAGAATCAAAAAGTGCAAGGTATTAAGGGGTTAGGAAACTGATGTCGATCATCATTAGCCTTATGCAAGCATTTTAAATCATGTTACACTCGAAATATGTATGTTTAATTAAAAGAATAAAAGAGGCAATCTATGAAATTACGTACGCTATTGATTTTGGGGCTTGGGGCTGCGATCTCATCAACAATGACTTATGCCGAATCATTAATGATCGATCCGCTATCGCCTGATCACGATGTAAAGGTCGTACTTGATATGAATGAATATCATTTTTCAGTAGCGGGAGGCTGTAATACGATGATGGGCAAAGTTCATGTGACAGATCGAGGTGCTTTTCGTGTGAAGCAAGGTCGTCACGGCGGAGGGCTTGCTTCAACAATGATGGCTTGTCCTGATGAGTTACAGAAATTAGATGATCGTATTTCTCAGTTTATATTAAATACTCCAAAAATGGTTCGTAAAGGTGATGATCTCTACTTGGTAGGAACTGTGACTAATGAAGCGGAGTCAGTCTATCTTCCTGTTGAATTAGATCAAGGGAATTACTTAGATATCTCAGCAAAGCCTTATGAGCAAGTTTTTTATTATGTTTCAGATGTACGAACGCCTTGTGAAACGGATAGTACAAAACAATGTTTACAAGTACGACAAGATCAGATGGGAGAATGGCAAGAATATCCCGGCGTGATTGAAGGGTTTATGCCAATAGAAGGTTACGAATATCGTTTACGTTTAAAAGAGTATCAAAATGATGATGGTAGCCAGAAACATGTACTAGATATGGTTGTTGAGCAAGGCAAAGTCACGCCATAAGTTATTCACATGTGGTTTAAGATATTCTTTCTGCAATTAAGGACGTGAGTTATTCTGTTTTTTTGAATGATGACTTTGTGAGCATATACATGTTATGAGAAAGAAGTTCGCCATTGTATTAATGGTGATTTTAGGAGTTGTAGAGGGTTAGGAAAAGGGGCTGAAAATAGCCCCTTTATTGCTGTTGATGCTCTGAATAAATTGAATGTTAGGGGAAACTTTGAATATCCAGATATTGATTTTTATGAAGAAGGTATCAACTACACTCATATCTATACGCTATTTTTGAATGACGAGAACAAGCTGATTGGTTTGACAAACTATCAGAGAGAGTACGCAAATGCTACTTTAATGAGTCGGTTTTTCCACAAAAGCCTATTTTTTAAAGGAATTGTGAAGTATCAGCCAGAAGAAATTTCTGAGTGAATTAAAGTACGAGCATTTGCAATGAATAATCAAGATGAAATCGTGTTGTTTTCAGATGTGACGGACTTATCTTTAGAAAAAACCTCAAGAATTTTTTTAAAGTTTGGGGTTGCAAGAGATCTTTCTGCTGAAACATATTTAGCATTTTAAGCGTTACAAGAAAAAGCGAAAGCGATTACTCAAAGTGAATTTTCTATTGCTACTGAAATAGATTTGAACAGCGTTATTTATAATGCTTTGTCGGATAGCGCGACATTGTTTGTTGTTGCTATTGATAAGGATACGCAAAAAGAGATTGCATTTTATCAAGTAGATCAATTTGAGAATCATGGTTTTGAATTAGTGGTATTTACTGATTGATAGTCTATTGAAGCAGGGGGAATCAATCGCTGATTACCCCAATATAGAAGTCGAGGCTTTCATTAGTAGTACAGAATATATTCAAAATAGAGTAAAGCTCATTGAGGGTAATAAAGTCTTGATTACCCCAAATGATAGAGATAAGTATATTTTGCTCGAAACAGGATATTAGGAATGGTTAGTGCCTGTAAGACTCTTAAAATTGAAATATTTCAAAGACTGCCTTTTTGTGAAAGGCTCTTTTCTTCTAAAAGAATATGAATTAATCAAATATGCGCTTTACTATTGAAATAAACTATAACCAACCTTTTTTCTTAAAGAGAAGGTAAGGTGCAATACCGGAAAGAATCATGGCGCCAATTGAGAGTGGATATCCTAATGAGAAGTTGAGCTCCGGCATTGGAAAGTTCATACCATAAATACTTGCGATTAAGGTTGGCGGTAAGAATACGACAGATGCGATGGAGAAGATTTTAATAATACGGCTCTGTTCGAGAGAAATCTTTCCTGTTGCGGCATCGAGTAGAAAGTTGACTTTATCGAAGAGAAAAGTGGTGTGTCCTGTTAAAGACTCTAAGTCTTGGAGGATTTCTCTCACATCATTTTTCTGTGTTTCAGATAGTAGTTGTCCCCGCATTAAAAATGAAAATGAGCGGCGGGTATCCATCAGTGATAAACGTGCTTTTCCATTAGTATCTTCTTGCATGGCAATATTTTGTAGAACTTCTTCCATCGTAGGCTTTTTATCCGAATCATCATCTTGAGATTCTAAGCGTTTGCGTCTGGAGTCTTTGGGGGATTTTTCTTCCTCTTGTGCTAATACATAAGGACTTGTATTCTCTAATTGCGCGTAAATACGCTCCAAAACATCAGCAACATGCTCTATTGCTGTTTCGTGTAAACCAATGACGATATTCATGACATCGACTTGACCATCGGTTAATTCAAGTTGTATTTGACGAGCCCGTAGTCTGTATAGCCTGAAAGCGGAAAGCTCTTCCTCATGAATGGTAAACAGACGATTATTATAGATTGAGAAGGCAACGGTCACATTGCGTGCATTAGTATCAAAATCATTTAAGAAAAAACTATGGATATGAAGACCATCTTCATCTTCATAAAAGCGGGCAGATGCTTCAATGTCGTTGATCTCTGCTTTTTCAGGTAGATCAAATTTAAAGTGTTCTTCCACTAACATGCGCTCTTCTTCTGAAGGATCTACGAGATCAATCCAAATCATTTCATCAGTAAAATCTTCGGCATTTTGTACCGATATTTGTCGTAAACGATTTTCTTTGAGAATAAATCCTGAAATCATGTTTAAATAGCTCCAATTTTGAATAAGAGATGAATAAAGTTCAGGTAAAGATAAAACATCTTGCTCAAAATACCTAATTTCAATGACCTCGTTTTTTAAGAAAAAAGATGTCTGTGTAAATTTTAAACAGCAACTTGTCTTTGCGGAAAGAAACGCCATATTAGGGAGCAACTCATTCATATTTATCTGGAAGTCGTAAGTTTTATATTTTAAGACTTGCATTTATTTTCAAATATTATATAAGCATGCAAAAGATTTATATTTTTTGTGTTTTTATAAGGAAGGTTTAGCGATGTCTAACGATTACGAAGACGATTTATTAGATGATGACGATATCATTGAAGAAGATGTGCCAGATGTCAGCGATGTCAAAGGGACAAAATCTCAAGCGTGGAGAAATATCGAAGCCATTAGGGAAGAGCGAGCATTGCAGAAGAAGTTAGCAAAAGAGTTTGACTTAGATAGCTTTGATGATCTTTTATTAGATGATTTTGATGAAGATTTGGATTAATCAGGGTTATTCAGTAATCTTGATGATGTGATCTTATATTAGAGATCAAAAAAATGTGGTATTCCATTGTATAATGATGGGCATTATTCAATAGAAAGGGAGTAGAAAATGACAAAAGAGAATTTAACAGAAACAGAAGCTGTCGAAAATGCTGAGGAAGTTGTAGAAGCGGATGCATTAGCAGTAGACGAAATGGATGAGCATTCAGCAGAAATCGAAGCTTTAAAAGCAGAGAAAACAAAGTTGTATGATCAGTATGTTCGTGCAGTAGCAGAAGTTCAAAATGTCACAAGACGTGCTGAAATCGATGTTGCACATGCACATAAATATGCGCTAGATAAATTTGTAAAAGATCTTCTCCCAATTATTGACGCTATGGAACTTGAAATGAAAGCGGTTGATGAAAACTCCTCAGAAGAGTTAAAACGCTTCAGAGAAGGTTCTCAACTCATGTATAAAATGTTGTTGGGAGTATGTGAGAAGTACGGTGTTAAACAGATTAGCCCTGAGGGTGAAAAGTTAAATCCAGAACTTCATCAAGCAATCTCGATGATCCCACATGAAGGGTATGAAACAAATCAAATCATTACTGTCGCTCAAAATGGTTATTTATTAAATGATCGTTTAATTAGAGCAGCTCAGGTGATTGTCGCTAAATAAAAGCGTGTTTCTTTGATTTAGTACACTAGTAAAAGCTAGCAAGTTGATTTATCATTGACGGGTATTAGATCATTCAAATTATAAAAATTGGCTTGTATTTTCTAGGAGCAGATCGTGCAAAAGCAGTCAGACAAGTTTACATTCTCGTTGCTAACTATTCTCGCAACACTCTCATTACTAGTGATTTTGGTGGTGCTAGTAACTTCATTAGTAAAACTCGTAGATAAAAGTATTGGGGGAACACCTTTTGTTGATCAGGATTTAGTTGCTGAAAGATTAACCCCATATGGAAGAGTTAACACCGGAAATTTAGTATCTGATGTTGTAAAAGCAAAATCGCCGCAAGATGTATATGCAGGACTTTGTGCAAGCTGCCATGATACAGGTTTAAACGATGCACCTTTAACTGGGGATAATGCAGCTTGGGCTGCAAGATTCCAAGAGCGTGGTCTCGATGGATTACATGCAAGCTCTATTAATGGTCGTAACTTAATGCCGGCAAAAGGTGGAGATCCACGTTTGACGGATGAAGAAGTCATGAATACAGTTGATTTCATCTTAGCGAAAAGTGGTATTGAAGTTGCATCGAGTGATCCAGCTGAAGATATCGTAGCAGAAGAAGAGTCAACGGAAGCTGAAGTTGGTGAAACTGAAGTAGCCGCTGAAGAAAAAGCTGATGAAGCAATGGTTGAAGAAGCAACTGATGCTACACAAGCGAGTGAATCAGACGATAAAACTGAATAAACTTCTATCGGAATATGTGGGATAGGAAGTGATCCCGTACCACATATGTCATAATAGTATGTTGGAATAACGGGTATGAGAATTGTTTCATACCCGTTGTCATTTTTAGGAGGATAGTATGCGTTTTTTACATACGATGATTCGTGTGACGAATTTAGAAGAATCAATTAAATTTTTTACAGAGGTTCTTGGTTTAAAAGAGACTCGACGTAAAGAGTACCCACAGTGGGAGTGTACATTAGTCTATCTCGCCTGTGAGGGACAAGATGTTGAAGTTGAGTTGACTTATAACTGGGATTCAAAAGAAGAGTACGGTATTGGTCGTGCATTTGGGCATCTAGCATTTGAGGTTGATGATATTTATGAAGTATGTCAGCGAGCAGTTGATGCGGGAATTGAAATAAATGTCCCACCTAGAGATGGTTGGATGGCATTTTTCAGAAGTCCAGATGATATCTCCATTGAGCTTTTGCAAAAAGGGGAACCTAAAGCACCAGCAGCGCCATGGAAAGACATGGAAAATATCGGTTGGTGGTAATTAAATCCAATAAGTAGTTCATAGTTCACAATGATGGACCTGTGAGCTATCAAGTGGACTGTGAATTTATTAATAATAGGATATAGGAAGAATGAATAAATTTCCCATGACGAAAATGGGTGCGGAAGCACTTCGCCGTGAGTTGGATGATTTAAAGCAAGTACAAAGACCACGTGTGATTGAGTCGATTTCAATAGCGCGTGAGCACGGTGACTTGAAAGAAAACGCAGAGTATCATGCAGCAAGAGAAGAGCAGAGCTTTATCGAAGGTCGTATTGCGGATTATGAAGCGCGTCTTTCAAATGCTCAGGTGATTGATATTACAGAGATCCCAAATAGTGGTAAAATTATTTTCGGGGTAACAGTGACGCTTTTTGATGTCAATGAAGATAAAGAAGTCACTTATCAGATCGTTGGTGAGCATGAAGCTGATGTGAAGCAAAATAAGCTTTCGATTGTTTCACCGATTGCAAGAGCATTGATCGGGAAAGAGCTTGATGATGAGGTAACGATTCAGACACCTGGTGGAAGCCGAGTGTATGAAGTAATTAGTGTGGATCACATCTAAGACTAGATGACAAATTAGAAAAGGAAGAACTTATGCAAGCATTGACCGCAAACCCTGTCGCAAAATGGATAATCATCCTGATTTTAGGGCTAGGAGTGGTCTTCTTTCATGAGTTTTTAGTTCCTGCCTTAGGCGCCATGATTATCACCTTTGTGACATGGCGACCTTATACTGACCTTGTACGGTTTTGTCGAGGTAACACATTAATTGCCGCATCTTTAGCGACGGCATTTATTGTATTAGTAATTGTGGTCCCATTCCTGTGGTTGGTACATTATTTATATGGCGAAATCATTTTATTGCGTGAATGGTTAATCGAAGCGAATAGTCACGGTATTCCTACGCCAACTTGGGTGTTGAATCTTCCTTATGGCGATGAAATTGCGGCATATTGGATTGAATATCTAGGGACACCTAATGGCATTAACCATTTCTTTACGGAAATTGGTTTAGCGAAGCTAGGTTATCTGGCAACTGTGACAAAATCTTTAACGAAAAGCTTTAGTGCAATGGGTTTCACATTGCTCTTTATGATGATCATTTTGTTCTTTTGTTATAAAGATGGTCGCAGAGTTAGCCGACAATTAGATAAAATTGGTGAGCGTGTATTTCCGGGAAGATGGAAGCGCATATCGAGAATTGTGCCGACTTTAGTGAGTTCTACAGTCTCTGGCATGGTCATTATTGCCATTGGTGAAGGGATTGTCTTTGGTGTGGTCTATTATTTTGTCGGTGCTCCAATGCCAATTACCCTAGGAATTATTACGGGAATATTTGCTTTAATTCCGGGAGGTGCGCCGATGTCGATGACGTTAGTGTCGCTCTATTTGGTGGGAATTGGCGATTATACGCAGGGGATTATTTTATTCTGTTGGGGAACCATGCAACTCTTTATTGTGGATAAAACAATTCGTCCAAGGTTAGTGGGTGGATCTGTCAAATTACCATTTTTACCGACCATTTTAGGGTTAGTCGGTGGTGTGAAAACGATGGGAGTGATTGGGTTGTTTATTGGACCTGTTGTGATGGCATTATTAGTGGCTATTTGGAGAGAATGGGTTCATGAAGATGATCATCTAGGTCAGTCCGGAAAATGATGATAATGATCTATAAGTGCTGAACTAAGTACCTCAGATAGGTTTTTCACGATAGAAGAAGCTCTAAAATTGAATTTTTAGAGCTTTTTTAAAGCCTTAAATTATGGTTTTAAGAAATCCTTAAGATAAGAATGGTTCACTTTAAGGTTATAATTCTTTGAAATATAAAGTGTGTAGTATTGATCTAACGGCATTTTTTTAAAGTATTAAGTTTATAAAAATGCGATAATTGTGTGATTAATAAAAATATTAAAGCATATTGGGTTTTAATCGTGTGACATAAAGAGATGTTGTCGTAAATATTTACAATTAAATCAGATAAAACCGTTGTTTTTCTGATTTCATAAAATGTATAAAATCAATATTGGTGAAAAATCAAGATGTATAAAACTTTAAAACAACTATTAGCAGTAGGATTTTTAGGAATAGCATTATCCCCTTTGTGTGCGATCGCTAAAGTCACAGATGTTGAGTTATCAGAAGTCATTTTACAGGATAAGTTTGAAGAGATTTATGCTGTTGGTATTTTGCATCCTTACCAAGAAGTGATTGTTCGACCAGAAGCTTCTGGAAGAATTGTGAAAATTGCTTTTAAAGAAGGGGGATCTGTTGAAGAAGGGGATTTACTCTTAGCGCTTGATTCTAGTATTGAGGCTGCTGAGTTACGTGAAACATCAGCACGACGCATATTAGCTAAGCAAAATTTAGATCGATTATTAGCTGCAAAAGGGGGATCAACAGCTCAAGCAAGAGATATCGCTCAAGCTGAGTATGAGCAAGCGGTTGCCAATGAGGCAATTGCTCAAGCCAAATATGATCGCCGCTTTATTTACGCGCCGTTTGCCGGCACAATTGGGCTTAAGAATGTGGAGTTAGGGGATTATGTTCAAGCGGGAGCTGATATTGTACGTTTACTCAATATTGACCAACTGCGTTTAGAGTTTAATATCCCTGAGCGTGTCGCACATGTTGTGGAAACTGGGCAAAATGTGAATTTTACGATTGATAATTATCCTAATAAATTATTTACAGCAGAAGTTTATGCCGTTAGCCCAGAAATTGAACAGAAAGGTCGGTCATTAACCGTTTTAGCAAGATTCCATAATGAAGATCAATCCTTGATTGCAGGCTCTTTTGCAAGATTGAATCTTTTAGTACCGCTTAATTATAAGGTGATTATTATTCCCGAAGAGTCTATTTTTGCCTCAGAAGGATCTCAATTTGTCTTTCGTGCAAAACCTAGTAATGAGGAAGATATTTTTGAGGTTGAGTTAGTTCCTGTAGAGATTGGGCAAAGAAGTACGTTTAATGTGGAAGTGCTCTCTGGCTTAAATGCCGATGATATTGTTGTGAAAGCAGGGCAAGTACGTATTAAAGCAGGGGATTCCGTGCGTGATGTTACGGGGGATATCAAATTGCGTTTACCTGTTTCTCAAAATAGTTCCCTGCAAGTTTTAGAATCAGATCAATCTGCAGGAGATGCTGAATAATGAAGCTATCAGAAGTCTCGATTAAACGTCCCGTTTTTGCCATTGTTATTAATATTGTATTGATATTATTAGGATTAATTGGTCTTGATCGTATGACGATTCGAGAATATCCTGATATCGACGTTCCTGTCATCAGTATTCGGACAAGCTATCAAGGTGCAAGCCCTGAGATTATTGAAACGCAAGTTACTAAAGTGATAGAAGATGCTGTTACAAGTGTTGACGGTATTGATTTTATTTCATCAGATTCTCGTCGTGGATCATCTAATATCAACATTACGTTTAATTCGACAAAAGATATCGAGGAAGCAGCCAATGATGTGCGAGATCGTGTGGCAAGGGCGAAGCGTTCATTGCCGGATGAAGTGGATGATCCGATTATTCAAAAAAGTGATTCAGATGCTGACCCTGTCGTTATTTTAGCACTTTCGAGTAATGAACATAGTGCGATTGAATTAACGCAAATGGTAGAAACGATTGTTCAACCACAAATTGAGTTGTTAGAAGGTGTGGCGAGCGTCACGATCTGGGGGGGGAGAGAACCGGTTATGCGTATCTGGATTGATCCTCAAAAACTCGCTATTTTGGATGTGACGGTCAGTGATGTGGAAGCGGCATTGCGGGCGCAAAACGTAGAGATTCCGGCAGGAACGATTAAAAGCTCAACCCAAGAGTTCTCAATTGTTGCACGAACAGATCTTAATCAAGTTGAAGAATTTAGAAACATTATTATTAAAGTGGCGGATAATGCGGCGGAACAGAATCGTCCAATTGTTCGATTAAGCGATGTTGCATTAGTAGAATTAGGCGGGGTTGAGGAAACCTCACGTCCACGATTAAATGGTCGTCCTGGCGTTGGGGTTGCGGTCATTAAACAGTCTGTTGCAAACCCGTTAACTTTATCGGCAGATATTCGTGAGTTACTGCCGACACTTAACGAAACATTACCTGAAGGTGTGCAGATTGCGGTAACTTCAGATACATCGGTATTTATTAATAAGTCATTAAGCTCTGTTTATACGACGATTATTGAAGCGCTGATTTTTGTTGGGTTAATTATATTTGTTTTCTTAAGAAACTGGCGTGCTACCTTAATTCCCATGGTAACGGTGCCGATCTCATTGGTTGGTTCATTATTCGTGATGTATCTGTTGGGATATTCCATTAATACCCTAACGTTATTAGCTTTTGTATTAGCGATCGGTTTAGTGGTAGATGATGCAATTGTGATGTTGGAAAATATTCATCGTCATATTGAAAATGGTGTTCGCCCAATTAAAGCGGCATTTATTGGATCGAAAGAGATTGGTTTTGCGATCATTGCGATGACCATTACGCTCGCTGCTGTATTTTTGCCTTTAACATTTACTCAAGGTCGAATTGGACAATTATTTGTCGAGTTTGCCGTAACATTATCCATTGCGGTCTTGATCTCAGGATTTACCGCATTAACATTATCGCCGATGATGTGTTCGCGTCTATTGCCAAGTAAAGAGGAGGAAGAAGCTAAAAAAGGTACTTTCTTAGGAAAGATTTTAACGCCCATTTACAGTGCTGTGGAAAGAGTATTAGTCGGCATGACGAATGCTTATGAAAGCTTCTTGAAAGCAGTATTAAAAGCGCGATATTTTGTAGTATTAGGAATGTTAGGGCTCTTTACCATTACAGGATTGCTCTATCTAAATTTACCGCAAGAACTTTCCCCCACAGAAGATCGGGGAATGATTCGTATCTCGGCGATTACGCCTGAAGGTGCAACCGTTGATTTCACAGATCGTTACTTTACAGAAGTGGAAGAATATCTCCTTGAAACGCTTGATGAGGGAACGATTGTCTATACTATTTCAGGTGTTGCAATGGGAGCTTTAGCATTTGTGACGTTACCTGATTGGGATGATCGTGCGGAATCTCAAATGGAATTGACCTCGAGAATTAACCAAGGTTTAAAAGATCGTGCATTGGGATTGCGCGTATTTGCGAGTGATCCTCAATCATTAGGACAGCGGGGAGATTCTAAAGATGTGCAGATTGTCATTCGTTCAAATGAATCATTTGAAGCACTTGATCGTCAGGTCACGCAAATTATGGAAAAAATGCGAGATAATCCGGTTTTAATCTCACCAGATAATGATCTAAGAATGAATACGCCGCAGTTAGAAGTATATGTGGATCGTGAAAAGTTAGCTTTACTAGGAATTGATGTTTCTGTTGTGGGAAGAACCCTAGAAACTGCGCTTGGCGGAAGAAATGTCACGCGATATAAAGATGGCGCAGAACAGTACGATGTCTTAGTTCAAGTTGATCCGCAAAAACGTAGCCAACCTCGAGATTTAGAGGGTATTTATGTCCGATCACAATATGGTGAAATGGTCCCTTTATCAAACTTTGTGACGGTTTCAGAAACAATCGCTCCGCAAAATTTACGTCACTTTAATAAACTGCGTTCAGTCACAATCTCAGCGAACTTAACATCAGGGGTTTCGCAAGGCGAAGGGATTGCGATCGTCGAAGATATTATTCGTGAAGTCAATGCGGAAGCGATGCTTGATTATCAAGGTTCTTCGCGAGAATTTATCGAATCAGGTTCGTCAATGGTCTTGATCTTTTTGATGGCGCTAGTCTTTATCTATCTTGTATTAGCAGCACAGTTTGAATCTTGGATTGATCCATTTATTATTCTTTTCAGTGTGCCATTGGCTGGATTTGGTGCGTTAGGTGCGCTTTATCTCGCTGGAGGAACGATTAATATTTACAGCCAAATTGGGCTAGTAACATTGGTAGGCTTAATTACGAAGCATGGAATCTTGATTGTAGAATTTGCCAATCAAATCATGGCAGAAGGTGAAAATAAGATGAATGCGGTCATCCGCTCGGCAACGCTACGACTTCGTCCGATCTTAATGACAACGGGCGCAATGGTATTAGGGGCAGTGCCGTTGGCATTAGCTGCGGGAGCAGGTGCAGAATCTCGTCAAGCGATTGGTTGGGTGATTGTTGGGGGAATGAGTGTTGGAACTCTTTTAACCTTGATTGTAGTGCCGGTTATTTACTATTTTATTGGTGGACGACATAGTGAAGTGAATGAAGAGTTACTCTATACGGCACCTTAACTTATCGATCATTGTGGCGTATTAAGTATTCATCTTGTTGTGAAAAGGCTTATCTCTATCAGGATAAGCCTTTTTTTATCTAATGCGTAGATGAATTATCCGGCGATGAACAGATCTTCAGGTACAATAATAAACGTTATTGATGAGATAAAAAGAAAAGAGCGGTCATGAAAGTACAATATTTAGGGCTTCGAGAATATGGTGAAGTTTACGAAGCAATGCAGGAATTTACAGAAACAAGAACGCCGGATACTACTGATGAATTGTGGGTTGTTGAGCATGCGCCGGTATATACACAGGGACAAAATGGTAAACCTGAGCATGTTTTAAATCCACAAAATATTCCTATTGTACAAGTCGATCGTGGGGGACAGGTGACGTATCATGGTCCAGGGCAAATTGTAATTTATACCTTAATTAATTTTAAGGCTAAAAATTGCGGCGTTAGAGCATTAGTTCGAGCGATTGAAAATGCAATTATTGCGACGCTCAAAGATTATGGGATTACTGGGAATGGAGATGTTAGTGCGCCGGGGGTCTATGTGGATGGGCGTAAGATTGCCGCTTTAGGTTTGCGAATCCGTAAAGGATCTGTGTATCACGGATTAAGTCTCAATGTCGATATGGATTTACAGCCCTTTAAAGGCATTAATCCTTGCGGCTATCAAGGATTAGAGGTCGTGCAGATGGCTGATTTAGTCTCTCATCCGATAGAGATATTAGATGTTGAGGAAAAATTAATATCTCATCTTGAGTATCACTTAGCTGAAACGAGATTGTCGGCAAATTAGCACTGATTTCAGCATTAATTTCATGAGATTAAAGAATCCCAAATCCTTCAATTGTTTGAATCACTTCCGCAACCGCTGGATCTTCTCCTTTTCCGCCAAGATTCACAGCATGAGGATTGCCTTTTGTAGGAATAACGCCGGCATAATCGGCATGACTT
>DXHP01000057.1 GCA_019113305.1 Candidatus Ignatzschineria merdigallinarum
GTTTTTTATCTTGGCGTAATAAGTTTAAGTAATATAAAAAAGCTCAACTATTTTTAAAGTTGAGCTTTTTATTGCTGCTTATATGAAACTAAAACGTTGGCTGTAAATGTGATAACCAGCGTTTTTCGCAATAGCGAAATAATGCCACTAAGAAGAAGGTTAATACTAAATAGATCGCAGCAGCAATCAGGAATGGGATGAATGGCGAGTATGTGATGCTGTATACTTTTCTTGCCCATCCTAAGATGTCAATAAGCGTCAGGACGGAAGCTTGTGCGGTACCATGCAGCATGAAGATCACTTCGTTGCTATATGCCGGTAATGCGCGTCTAAATCCTGATGGAAATATGACGCGTCTAAAGAGCGTGAATTTGCTCATGCCAAATGCAATGCCGGCTTCTATTTCACCTTTTGGTGTATGTTTTATCGCACCTTTGAAAATCTCAATGGTGTAAGCGCAAGTATTGAGCGTAAAGGCAATTAGCGCGCATTTATAAGCATCTGTGAGAATATTTTCCCATAACCATCCGCTATTGCGAACTGCTTCAAACTGCCCAAGTCCAAAGTAGATCAGGTAAATTTGTACAAGTAGCGGCGTTCCTCGGAAGAAGTAGCTAAAGGCTTCGATAGGAAGTTTGATGATCTTCTTCTTCGATAGTGCAAGAATTGACAGTGGAACCGCAAGTACTAAGCCGGCTAGTGAGGCAATAATCGTCAGTTTAATCGTCAGCCAAATTGCCGGCAGAAGATCGTCCGGCAAGTAATCGCTTGGGAAGAGATCGAGTATTGAGTAATAGAAAGATTCGATCATAGCGCGACCTCATTTTTAAAGCCTGTGCTGTAATGATGTTCAAGATATTTGATAATTACGATAGAAACGCTTGTCAATAGGAGGAATCCGAGCGCTGTAACGAGATAGAAGTCGAATGACAATCTCGTTGCTTTACCGGCATTATTGGCGATAAAGACAAGATCATGTAACCCAATGAGTGAAACTAATGCCGTTGTTTTGAGCATGACAAGCCAATTGTTGCTTAATCCCGGTAATGCAAAGCGCATAGTTTGTGGGAAAATCACACGACGATAGAAGTGCGTTTTGGACATGCCAAGTGCAATACAGGATTCGAATTGTCCTTTGGGAACCGAAATTAAAGCGCCTCTAAAAGTTTCGGAAATAAACGCGCCAAAGATAATGCCAATGGTGATGGTTCCGGAAACAAAGGGATTTAAAAGAATGGTGCTTAAACCTAATAATTCTGTGACATGATTTAACAACTCCTGTAATCCGAAGAAGAGTAGGAAAATGAGCACAATATCAGGAACGCCGCGAATCACTGTGGTATATATTTTAGAAATAAAGCGCAGTGATCGGTGTGAACTAAATGATAGTAACGCCGATCCTAATCCTAGAGCTGCCGCCACAAAAAAGGAGAGAACTCCCAAGGCGATAGTAATGAAAAACCCCTCAAGGAGTGAGGGGCCGTATTGAATTATCTCACTCAAACTCTATTCTCCGAAGCTATCTTTTAGCTCAACAACTCGGTTGAATACCAACTTGTCGGATTTTGAGTCTCGTGCATAGTAACCAATTCTCTCAAATTGATAAGCTTCTTCGATCGGAGCATCAAGCAGTGCAGGTTCTCCTTTACCGATGGTAATGTGAAGTGAGTCTTGATTGAGATAATCGGTTAACTCGCCCGGCATGCCTTGCGGGTTTTTCTCGGTAAATAGGACATCATAGTTGTGAATCGTGATATCGATCGCATCTTTTGCTGAAACCCATTGGATAACGCCGCGAGCCTTAATGCCTTCAACGTTTTTACCAAGCGATCCCGGCACGATTTCTGCGATCACTTCGATAATTTCACCGTTATCATCCTTCACAACATCAGTTGCGTGAATGATGTAAGCGCCACGAAGACGAACATAGCCATCGAGAACTAAACGTTTATATTTTTTATTTGCTTCCTCAAGGAAGTCCGCTTTATCAATATAGAGCGTATTGCTGAAGTTGATTTCACGGGTGCCGCGTGTCTCATCTTGTGGGTGATTAGCGATGGTTAATAGCTCATCTTCAGGAAGATTGGTTAAAGTCACTTTTAGTGGTTCTAACACAGCCATACGACGATCTGCTTTCTCGTTTAAGACATCACGCATAGATTGGCTGAGTTGTTGTAACTCAATCATATTTTCTGATTTTGTGACACCAATTCTTTCGCAGAAAAGACGCAATGCTTCTGGTGGGCAACCACGGCGACGAAGACCTGAAATGGTTGGCATGCGTGGATCGTTCCAACCATCGACAAAACCTGACGAAACGAGTTGTGTTAATAGACGTTTAGACATCACATTATATTCGATGTTAAGACGAGAGAATTCATACTGATGCGGCGCATGTGCCATATCTGTATTTTCCACACACCAATCATAAAGTGGGCGGTGATCTTCAAATTCTAATGTACAGATTGAGTGGGTGATTCCTTCTATCGCATCACTTAAAGCGTGCGCAAAGTCATACATTGGGTAGATGCACCAAGCATTACCTGTTTGATGATGCTCTTCATGGCGAATACGATAAAGGGCAGGGTCACGCATGTTCATATTGGGTGAAGTCATATCGATTTTAGCGCGAAGTACTTTTTCGCCATCTTTAAATTCACCGGCACGCATGCGAGCAAAAAGATCGAGGTTTTCTTCAATCGAACGATTACGGAAAGGCGATTCAACGCCGGGCGCGGTTAAAGTCCCGCGCATTTCGCGAATCTCTTCGGCGCTACTATCATCAACGTATGCTAAACCTTTATTGATGAGGTAAACCGCAGCGTCATAGAATTTTTCGAAATAATCTGAGGCATAGAAAAGATCATCCCATTTAAAGCCTAACCATTCGACATCGGCCTTGATTGCTTCGACATATTCGATCTCTTCTTTGGTTGGGTTTGTATCATCAAAGCGAAGATTACAGCGACCGCCGTAATCTTTCGCGATACCAAAGTTAAGGCAGATGGATTTCGCATGCCCAATATGAAGGTAACCATTTGGTTCCGGAGGGAAACGCGTGTGAATATCAGAGGAGCTCTGGTATTTTCCGCTCTCTAAATCTTTATCGATAATTTGACGAATAAAGTTGGTGCGAACAATATTTTCAGACATAATCCTAATTGCCTTTATTTGGTATATATAGTGAATTAAATAGTATGAATAGTAGCATGTTTTCATCGATTTTTCGATTTTAAAACGACTATTCCTTACTCGCATTCTCCAAGACTTTAGCGATCTGATCGATATTGTATTTAAACATGCCAAGATAGGTGTTTGCCGGTGCTGTTTTAGTGAGCGCATCGGAGTAGAGAATCCCGCCATTATCGAGTTTTAAATCTTTCGCTAAAGTGGTGATAAAACGCGAGGGTGCGATATTTTCACTAAAAATAGCACGAATATTCTCTTCTTTAACGAGCTGATATAACTCCGCCATCTTTTTCGCAGAAGGTTCGGCGAGCGGATTGATATTCGAGACCGCGACAAAATGGAGATCATAGTGTGCTGCCAAATAGCCAAAGCTGTGATGAAGCACCATTAGATGAGGTTCGGTATTGAGATTGAGTTTCGCTTTGGCATATTGGTTGACGGCTTCCAATTCTTGTTTGTATTGATTGAAGTTGTTGCTGAAATAAGCGGCATCTTCAGGGCTTGCAAGCGTAAAGCCTTCTTCAATATTTTTAGTCATAATAATGACGTTTTCTGGATTTTGCCAAATATGTGGGTCAAACTCCCCGTGGTCGTGGTCGTGGTCGTGG
>DXHP01000058.1 GCA_019113305.1 Candidatus Ignatzschineria merdigallinarum
TGGCCGAGTGGTTGAAGGCACCGGTCTTGAAAACCGGCAACGGGTTAAACCGTTCGTGAGTTCGAATCCCACCACCTCCGCCATATTAAAAAGCCCTGAGTAATTTACTCAGGGCTTTTTTGTTGTCAAGACTATTTTAATATTCTGTTTTAAGCATATCTAAATGTTCAATATTGTCTTCAAGGTAAACTTCTGAGATAGCTTCGAAACCTAAGCTGCCATAAAATTTTAAGAGATAAGATTGTGCACTAATTTCGATAGGTTCGTTGCCCCAGTTTTTTTGGATCCAAAGAAAAGCTTCTTGTAGGAGTTTTTTGGCAAAACCATGTTGGCGGATATCAGCGTGAACAACGACTCTGCCGATCATTATTCTTGCTCGATCTTCTGTTTTAGGAAGTATTCTTAAATATGCGGCGATTTGCCCTTCTTCATTTTGAATCCAGAGATGGATAGATTCTTGATCTTGAGAGTCGATATCTAGATAAGGGCAGTTTTGTTCTACGACAAAAACATCACTACGAAGTTGGAGGATATTATAGAGTTGTGTTGTTGTCAGCTCTGAGAAGGATGCGGTCAGAATTTGAGTATTCATCGATTGATTCCCTTTATAATTATTGTTGAGGAGAATTCGTTTAGTGTACTTTTTGCGAATATTAAACAATTTTTGATTCATTTTCTATAAAATAGTTGCAGAGAAAAATGTTTTCACTATAATGTCAATTCTTAACTAGGAGGTGTGGCCGAGTGGTTGAAGGCACCGGTCTTGAAAACCGGCAACGGGTTAAACCGTTCGTGAGTTCGAATCCCACCACCTCCGCCATATTTAAAAGCCCTGAGCAGATAGCTTAGGGCTTTTTTGTGTTTTTAGAAAGCTGTTTGCTCTTATCGTTAAGTCGTTATAAGCAAATATCCACATGCTGTTATGAATCGTACGATGGCCGTTAAATAAATTTATTTAAATTAATAATGCTATGAAATTGATTGGTAGTTATTTCGATTTAAGAGTGCGGTGATAACTGCTGGCACAAGATTGATAAAAGGCTGCAAATATCTTGTTAGTGATGTGATGTATTGCCTTTTAAAAGAATGTTTAATTCAGATCATTTAAAACCGATTTTATGCGATTAACGAACGACTTTTTCAAGAATTTTAGGCAAAAAAGAGCCCAACAAGAATATTCATCTAATTGGGCGAGCTCACGGTGTTTAAAAGGAGGAGAATAAACACCTTATACTGAATATGGGGATCAATTATTCTTTTTCAAATAAAGTTGTAGAAAGATATTTTTCACCGCTATCTGGGAAGATTACTACAATATTTTTATCCTTATTTTCAGGGCGTTTTGCCACTTCTACAGCGGCTTTAATGGCAGCACTTGACGAGATTCCAACGAGTAAACCTTCTGTGCCTGCTACAACCTTTGCAAGTTCAAATGCGCCGGCATCTGAAACCGTGACAACTTCATCATAGATTTTTGTATCTAACGTTTCTGGCACAAAGCCTGCACCAATTCCTTGAATTTTATGAGGGCCGGCAGTTCCTTGAGATAACATTGGTGAACCTTCTGGTTCAACGGCAATGATTTGAACATTTGGATTTTTCTCTTTGAGGTATGCGCCGATCCCTGTAATTGTTCCACCAGTACCAATGCCGGCAATGACGATATCAACTTGTCCCTTGGTATCTTCCCAAATTTCAGGACCCGTTGTTTCTTTGTGAACTTGTGGATTTGCTGGGTTGACGAATTGTCCAAGAATGATGCCGCCATCAATTTCTTTGGCTAATTCCTCAGCTTTTGCAATAGCGCCTTTCATGCCTTTAGCACCTTCAGTAAGGACTAATTCAGCACCGTATGCTTTGAGTAGATTACGACGTTCGATACTCATTGTTTCCGGCATAGTTAGGATAATACGATATCCCTTTGCTGCAGCAACTGATGCAAGACCAATACCAGTGTTACCACTTGTTGGTTCGATAATCGTTGCGCCTTTTTTCAAAATCCCTGCTTTTTCAGCAGTATCGATCATGGCATACGCGATGCGATCTTTTACACTGCCAGCTGGATTAAGATACTCTAATTTTGCAATAATAGGTGTGTCTAAGCCTTGTGCTTTTGAGAAGCGATTGAGTTTGAGAAGCGGTGTTTTACCGATGAGATCTGTTAAACTTTCATAAATCGTCGCCATAATACTTTCCTTGTTTCATGTGGTTGCTCAATATTTGATTGACGAATAATAAGCATACCTTTAATATATGTTTAATCCGAATAAAGTAACATTATCAGGATTGGGAAATAGTTGTCAATTAAATATTCAGAGAGGGATCTATGAAATTATCTGCAAAATCTCGTTATGCGCTGGCTTCACTCGTTAAAATGGCGCTTGTACATGAATCTCAGCCAACCATTACTGTATTGGAGATTGCAGACGAGCTAGAAATTTCTAAAATTTATTTAGAGCGTATTTTTTCTGAGTTAAGACGCGGTGAAGTAGTAGGATCTATTAAAGGCTCTCAAGGGGGTTATTATCTCACAAGAGCGCCGAAAGAGATCTCGCTTTATGATATTTTACATGCGGTAGAACCGGCACTCTTTTCTGAGAATGACGCAACGGTTGATAAAACCTCACAAAACATTGAGCGGGCACTTGTGGAAATGGTTTATACGCCGATGAAAGAGGGTTTCGCGAAAGTATTAACAGCGATCTCTTTGGCAGATATTACCTTAGAAGCGCAGGGCGAGGAAGGAAACTACATGTATTATCTTTAATACTTGTATGAAGTAAGATTATTTTGAGCAATGAGCTTCCTGCAATCGGTATTTATAGTGTTTTTTTTACATTGTCTGATGAAAGGTTTTATTGAAAAGGCGATGGATCGCTGGAGAGAATTGTCACACTCTTTTATCAATTTCACGGCAACCGTGATCACTGTTATTTGCTAATTAAAAAGTGAAGAAAACCCCAGTTGATTTGATCACTGGGGTGTTTTTATAACTGTTCTCATAAGGTTGTTATTAGCTTTGATTCCGCAATGTTTGAAGTTGCGAGGATATATCGTCGAGTATAGTTGTTTACGATCATTTAAAACCGATAGCACTATAAATCTTTGCTTTACCCGTTTGCTTTACCCGACAATCGCATGGGGATAGAAGCGTGATAAATCTTGGGTAATACGGGAATGATCTTCTCGAATATTGAGCCCACAAGCCGTATCGCCGACGATCCAACTGCCAACTACGACATGATTGCCATCAAATACTGGAAGCGGCACATATTCTTGGATAATTGAGCCTTCGACGCCGTACGGACCATCTGCCGTCTCTAAAACCTCTCCATTGGTGACAATCTCTACATTCGCACCTTCTCGTGAAAAGAGAGGTTTTTTCACATAAGAAGTGAGCGAACTTGCTTTTTTATCATCGGAGAAATAAGCCGGCAAAAGATATTTATG
>DXHP01000059.1 GCA_019113305.1 Candidatus Ignatzschineria merdigallinarum
GGCGCATCAAAAAGCCGGCGTAAATCCTGAATGTTCGTCTGATAGTGCGTCTGATTAAGCAGATGATAGAGTATTTGCAGCTTTACCAAATCCCCTCGTAATGCAGAAATATTGTGATCATCATAAAATTCCAAGGTCAAACCCGATAGGATATCCTGTTTGAAATCTCGACGAACCTCTGCATTTGCCAATGATTTCACCATCTCGTCATCATCAGAATGCGTATGCGAATAACTCGCTTGAAAGCTCAATACATCACACATTTGCTTTAAAGGATCATCCGCCCGGAAACGCTTAATCTGATTTAATTGGTATTGCTTATGAATGGGCACCAGATCTTGAATTTTTTCTCGTAAACCTTGTCCGGTTCCTTCATAGTTTTCCACAGAAGAGATCATCAATACCTTACTAAAACGCCGGCATAGACGTTCCAAATGGACTAATGGCATCTTCGCCGCTTCCTCAATAATCAGCGTTTCCGGCAAACAAGCATCTGCCGCAATCGTTAAAAAAAGTGCATCCGGCGCACGAAACTGTAATCCCTCAATATGACGATATTGCTCAATCGCATTTTGATTCGGCGCGGTAAGAATATATTGCTGGGGATTATCGGCGATCATGTGAGCACCTAACCAAGACTTTCCTGAACCTCGCGTTGAAAATAGCGTAAAAACCCCTGAATCTTGCCCTAAAAAATCTGCTTTAATCGCAAGCTGCGCATCATCTACCGCAACTTCATTCAATTCTGGTTCTCGCTCATCACAATCAACCGTTAAATCTTGTCTTGCTTCCGGCACTTGTAAGATATTATCTTGCCAACGATAGGCGAATCGCTGCAACGTCTGTTCAAAAAATTGATGAAAATAAGGGGTTTGAATGGCAACTTCATGAAATCGTTGACTCTCGGTTTCTCCCAAAGACTCTTGCACTAATAAGATTAGCATTCCTCCCGCAGCTACTGTTGCCGCAATTGATAAGAAATAATCTAATGGAATACCTTCTCGAATATCGAGCAAAACCGCAGCAGTCGTTAATCCTAAATATTCTCGAGTTTTCTTTAAAGGCTGAACAAAAATCGTACAATCATCATGATTACACAAGCGCTGATGATCCGAAAAAAGAAGCGCCGTTGGATAAAAATCTAACAAGGCAGAGCAGAGCGCGGAGATTTCTTCCGGTGAGCGAATATTCATCGCTAGCACTTGCCGTGATTGAGGCTGCTGAACTTTTTGCAATACCGATAAAAACAGTGCCTGATCTTTTCTCTTCATAGTGTTACCTGAAATGCCGTAATCGTCATTGATATGATACTGATAAATGTTATAGGCACAAAAAAACCTCCGATAAAGGAGGTTTTTTAATTTGGTGGGTCATGAGGGATTCGAACCTTCGACCAATTGGTTAAAAGCCAACTGCTCTACCACTGAGCTAATGACCCTCAGAGAAGAGTTAGTATTATAGTGATTTTTCACTCTACGTCAACTCTATTTTTGGATATTTTTCATTTCTGATTAAATATCCCTGAGAAACTTACTTTAACAGAATTAATATCGCGTTAAAGTGCCGCTCGGGCGATAAAAAAATCTCCAACAAAGGAGATTTTTTAATTTGGTGGGTCATGAGGGATTCGAACCTTCGACCAATTGGTTAAAAGCCAACTGCTCTACCACTGAGCTAATGACCCCGAGGAATTAGTATTATAGAGATTTTATCTTTATCGTCAACCCGGAATTCCTAATTTATTCCATTTTGCGCAAAATGGAGACATTCAAAAGCGTTAAATATCTGTTTTCAGCCATCTCTTGCATCACGAACCATATTTCTTTCTCTCCTTTTTATTGATAAAAAAACAGAGAAAAAACCATTAAACGGATCATCTTCCACCCCTTTAGCCACAAAGGTCCCGATAAAGATCATCTTGATTATAAACTCCTTAGACAACCTCTTTATTCTCCACTATGATCTTTAACTGAGAGAAATAAACTCTTCAGCTTATTTCTTCCCCATTTATCTCATCTACCTCTTAAAGGATTTTCAATTGTGAAAAATCGTGTATTTGGAAGCACGCTGATCATCGCGGGAACCGCCGTTGGTGCCGGAATGCTCGCCATGCCTTTGACCTCCGCCCAAATGGGTTTTGGAATGACCTTCTTTCTGCTCTTTGTTTTATGGGTACTTTTAACATTTACCGCGCTGCTTTACGCAGAAGTTCATCAATACAGTCCAAGTGATGCCGGCATTGCAGGAATCACCGAACAATATTTTGGATTAACGGGGAAGCTCATTGTCAATTTTATTCTGCTCTTCTTTATGTATGCCGTTTTAACGGCCTATATTACCGGCAGCGGAAATCTCCTCTTTAGCTTCCTCCCGACATCATGGAATCTCGATCCAGAAAAAGCACAAAAAATTGCGGCATTAACTTTTGCGATTCTCTTCGGAATTATTGTGACGATAGGCATTGCGCTATCTGATATCACTAACCGTCTCTTTTTCGGACTTAAAGTTTTAAGCTTCATCGTCCTACTCTATTTTCTCTTTGGTAAACTCTCTTTGAGCAACCTACAATATGCGCCGACGGACAATCTTCTGCTCTTTTCTGCATTGCCCATCTTCTTTATGACCTTCGGTTTCCATATCTGTACGCCCACAATTAATGAGTATCTACAAGGTGATAATCAACGCTTACGCTTGGCTTGTATTTTTGGTTCTACCGGCATTTTTGTGATCTATATTGTTTGGCAAATGGCGACTCACGGAGTTTTAGAACAATCTAAACTTATTGCTATTCTCAATGAAGATCCAAGCTTAAATGGCTTAATCCATGCTTTTGAGATTACTACCGGCAGTAAAACAATCAGTGAGATTGTCCGCATCTTCTCTGTACTTGCGCTAACTACATCCTACATTGGCGTTGCTTTAGGATTATCGAACGCCGTAAAAGATCTATTAGCACACTTTAATATGAGCAAAAATAATCTAATGGTTGGGGCAATCACCTTCATTCCCCCCATTATCGTTGGCTTCACTTATCCAAATATTTTCTTAAGTGCTTTCAGTTTTGCCGGCGTGATATTTGCGTTTATCGGTGTAATTCTACCGGTCGTTTTAGCCTATAAATCTCGCAAACTTCATCCGCATGGCAGACATGTTCGTGGTGGAAATCTCTCACTGATTCTTGCGGTACTCTTTGCCGTGATGATTATCTTTGTTGGTGCCTTCCCAGAACTCCTCGACCTTCCAAGCGTTGTAGGTTAATCGACGTCCTCAGGATCTATCGATCCCAACATTACAACAACAAAAAGGGTTATCAATTATTTGATAACCCTTCTTTTTTAATCTTTTAAAACACTTCAAATAATGAAACGCTTCCAATCATTTTCTTTCATTAAGCATTAAGAACCAAATTTTGGTGTTTAATGAATTTCTAGATTCACCATCTCACGAAGTTGATCAATATCTAATAGTTTAATTTGACGATGATTAACTTCAATCAATCCTTGATCTTGGAGCTTCTTCAAAAGACGACTCACGGTTTCAACCGCCAATCCTAAGTAACTTCCGATATCCGCACGAGACATGCTCAAAGAGAATTCTGTTGCAGAATAACCTCGACGTTTTAAACGAGTTGAAAGACTTAAGAAAAGCGCAATCAAACGTGCTTTTGCTGGCTGAGAGCCGATCATGGTCATCATCTGTTCATCACATTTAATCTCATGGCTCATAATCTTTAAGAGTTGTCTTGAGATATTGGGAATGGTCACAGCAATGGTATCAAGTTGATTATAAGGAATCTCGCAAAGACTCGTTGTTTCTAATGTTTTTGCGCCGCAAGAATGAGTACCTGAGCTTAATGCATCTAACCCAATAATTTCGCCGGGAAGATAGAAGCTTGTCACATATTCGGTACCATCATTTGCCACTTTATAAGTCTTTACCGCACCCGATCTTACCGCATAAAGCGATGTGAATTGATCACCGGGATAATAGACATGCTTTCCACGTGAAAGCGGTTTTCCTCTCTGAACAATTTTCTCGAGTTTCACAAACTCGTTATTTTCTAAACCGACAGGGAGACAAAGTTGTTGCAAACTACAATTCCCACATGCGACTTTAATTTTCTTTTGCATGCCTTTTTACCTCAAACAAGATATTTTAGCCCCTTATACTAAGAGTCCTAATGCGCAATTCTAACACATCAAAGCGTTAAAACTAGATTATTCCCCATAGAATAAATTTAACTAATTAAATTTATATTTTTTTATATTTAAATCTTTGCATTTTTTATATGCGTAATGCTTATTAAATATTTTGTTGAATGACAGATATTCCCCTGTTCAAATATATATCAAACAGTTCCCAAACGATATCAATTTTATAAGTAATAATACATATTTCTATTGCATTTATTTACAAAGTAGCATCCGCTAAATTAAGGACAACCACTCCTACAACCACTAAAGTTAAGCTAATCAGCTTCTGGAGCGTCAATCTCTCTCTAAAGAAAAGCGCACCTGAAATCGTCATTAAAACAGTCGATAAACCAGCCCAAACAGCATAGCCGATACTCATATCAATACGACTCATGACTAAGGTAATAATAAATAAGAATAAAGTATAACCTGTAATTACGCCTAATAATGTGTACTTAGGTGCACCGCATCCTAAAAACTTTAAACTTGTTGTGGCAAAAGCACTACAAAAAATGGCGAATATCAGCAGAACCCAAACATTAATGTGATCAAAGAATGCTAAAAACTCAGTCATGTGTCACCTTTTGCTGCGGCTCAAAGGTTAAACCAACGACTCCTAAGCTGATCAATACAAACGCAGTGATTTTCATATTCGACAGATTCGCATCAAAAAAGAGGATATCGATAATAGAGATTGCCACCATTCCTATGGCTGTCCACAATGCATAAGCAATCGATATTTGCACTTTCGCAATACATGCCACAAATGCCACAAAACCGAGTCCATAAAATACGAGCATAAAAATAGAGGGCCAAATCATATTAAACCCATCTGATAATTTCATACAAACGGTTCCTATTACTTCGAAACAGATTGCAATGGCCATGAGTAATCCTGCTGGCATAATCCCCTTCTCTATATCATCTTTTAAATTATGGCTGTCATTCTACACACTTTTTTGCCACTATTCTGATCTAATTCATTTTCACGAATATAATTTTGATAATCTTTGAGAATCAGTCAAATGATTAATAGGTATCTCAAGATATCACGGCGTTGACAATAGAATTAAATATTCACTCATCTTCCGTTATTCGGTTATCTCATTGCAATAAAATACAAACCATAGAAATAAAATTTGCTTTTATGTGAAACATCTATATAATGGCTTCTTCATTGACGCGGGGTGGAGCAGTCTGGTAGCTCGTCGGGCTCATAACCCGAAGGTCGTTGGTTCAAATCCGGCCCCCGCAACCAAACATAATAAGAAAGCCCGTTTTTAAGCGGGCTTTTTGCTTATTCAAATTTTTTTATGGAAAGCTACCTTTATGCGTAAAGATCCTTATAACCTGACAGAACTTCTCTCTCCTTCAATTGAAGCGATGGGATATCGGCTCTGGGGAATTGAGTTTCATCCCAATACTAAAAATGCCATTCTTCGCATCTATATCGATAAAGAAGATGGGATTGGTATTGAAGATTGTGAGATTGTGAGCAACCAAGTGGCAGGTCTTCTTGATGTTCATGATCCTATTACTATGGCATATACATTAGAAGTCTCTTCGCCAGGCATGGACCGCTACTTCTTCTCTCCTGAGCAGTTTGCAGCGTATAAAGATCAATTGATTGCCTTCCAATTACGTTCCGCAATCAATAACCGTCGCCGTTTTCAAGGAAAAGTCATTGACGTGACTGAGACTGATTTAAATATTAGTATGAGACTTGAAAATGACCAGTTTTCTGAAGAGCCAATATTAGTTCCTTTATCAAATATTGATCGAGCACAACTCGTGATCGACTTTTAAAATTTATAAAAGAGAGTTCTCAACATGAATAATAAAGAAATAATGCTCGTTGCGGAAACCGTATCTAATGAAAAAGGCATCTCTCGTGATGAGATTTTTGCGGCATTAGAATTTGCGTTAGCAGCAGCTGCTCGTAGAACTTATACCATTGATGTAGATCTTCGTATTGAGATTAATAAAGCTGATGGTTCTTACCGTACATTCCGTCGTTGGATGGTGGTTGAAGATAATCTGCCGCAAGAAGAGCAAGCACCAACTCGTCAAATCACCCTTTCAGCTGCACAGATTGATGATCCTGAAATTGAAGTTGGGACATTTATTGAAGAAGAGATTGAAAATATTCCGTTTGCTCGTATTGGCGCACAAACAGCTAAACAGATTATCTTCCAAAAAATCCGTGAAGCAGAAAGAATGCAGATGGCACGCCGTTATGAGCACCGCATTGGCGAGCTTATTCGGGGTACTGTCAAACGTATCGACCGTGGCAACTTCTATGTGGATATCGGTGATAACGACGAAGCATTCTTAGCAAAAGAGAATATGATTCCTCGCGAATCTCTCCGTATTGGCAACCAAATTCGTGCCGTACTTGAAGAGATCAGCATGGATAATCCTCGTGGTCCTCAAATCATGCTTTCAAGAAGAAGCGATGATCTTATCAAAGCGCTTTTTGAAATCGAAGTTCCAGAGATTAACCAAGGTTCCATCGAAATCATCGCAGCAAGCCGTGATCCAGGCAGCCGTGCAAAAATTGCCGTGAAAACGCATGATCAACGTATCGACCCTGTCGGCGCTTGCGTCGGTATGCGCGGTTCTCGTGTGCAAAATATCACAAAAGAACTTGCTGGTGAGCGTGTTGATATCGTTCTTTGGGATGAAAACCCCGTGCAATTTGTCATCAATGCTATGTCGCCGGCAGAAGTTCTTTCCGTGGTTGTCGATGAAGATCGTCACATGATGGATATTGCGGTAAGCCAAGAGAAACTCTCACAAGCAATTGGTCGTGGTGGTCAAAACGTTCGTTTAGCATCAAAACTCACAGGTTGGGAACTCAACGTGATGGGTAGCGAAGATGCTGAGCAAAAATATCAAAAAGAGTCAGGTCGTATTCTTGATCTCTTTATGGAAGGCCTTAACGTTGATGAAGAAGTTGCTGAAATTCTCATCCGTGAAGGTTTTTCAACTATCGAAGAAGTGGCATATGTACCTGTTGTAGAAATGCTTGAAGTTGAAGAGTTCGATGAAGATATCGTTGAAGCACTTCGTGATGCAGCAGTGGAAGCATTGAACAACAAGAAAGCCCTCCTTCAAAACTTAGGTGAAGCAGCACCAACTCCAGAACTCATCAACGCACTTGATGATAATGAGTTACTTGCAATCACACTTGCGAAGAGTAATATTCGCACATTAGATGATTTAGCAGAACTCTCCACAGATGAGCTTTGTGAGCTTATCTCAATCGATGAAGAAGATGCGAGCAAATATATTATGGCTGCAAGACAGAGCTGGTTTGAATAATATGAATAGATAATTTTAGATAGACATAGAGTGTCTACTTGGAAGATAAGAATGAGTGAAAAAGATAAAACAAAAAGCCCATCAAAAATTACGTTAAAACGCAAAACCCACACTGAACTCAAAGTTGAGACAGCGCCGGGTCAAGCGCGTACCGTTCCTGTAGAGGTTCGTCGCAAACGTACTTATGTGAAGCAGAAAATGGAAGACAATGTTGTAACACCTGAAGCGTTAGATCTTTCAGTTGCAGCAGAAGAGATTGCTGCTGACGTTCCGGCTGTTGCTCAAGAAACTGATAACACGGAAGATCTTCCAGTAGGCACAACTGAACCTCAAGTAGAACCCATTGAAAAAGAAGTGAAAGCTTCAGTAAATACAGAAAAAGCCGAGATGGAAGCAAAACGTAAAGCGGAACAAGAAGCAAAACGCCTTGAAACA
>DXHP01000060.1 GCA_019113305.1 Candidatus Ignatzschineria merdigallinarum
GAAAGATAACATTAACCAATGATCGAGCGAAAAATTCGATTAAACGAGATCTTAATTTAACGTGGAGCGCTGATTTGCCGGCAGAAAATAAATTGATCGCCGGCGAATGGTGGCAAGCGGATTCAACAGGAATTTCTGTATCGCTTGAGGAGGATTTAGCTAAGGGATTGAATGCAAAAATCGGTGATGAGCTTACCTTTGTGATCGCCGGAGAAGATTATCGTGGGACCATTACGAGCATTCGCTCGGTTAATTGGGATACGGTGCAACCGAATTTTTTTGTGATGTTTAATCCTGAATCGATTCAAGGTGTGCCGGTGACGTATTTGACGAGTTTTTATCTGCCGGAAAATCAGCAAAAAGAACTGATAATGTTGGCACGAGAATTTCCGACTATCACTTTGCTAGATCTTATGGCGATTGTGAATCAACTCAATGAAATTTTGCAGCAAGTCACCTTGGCGGTGGAGTACATATTAGCGCTAGTTCTTATTGCTGGATTGATTGTTCTGATCGCGGGATTACAAGCAACGCTCAGTGATCGATTACGACAAGGAGCGATTTTACGAGTATTAGGTGCGCATCGAAAAATGCTCTTTAAAAGCCAACTGATTGAGTTTTCACTTATGGGCGGATTAGCCGGTTTGCTTGCGATGATAGGCAGCGAGTTTATTAGCTTTATTCTCTATCAGTTTGTCCTGAACTTAGAATGGCAATGGCATCCTTGGTTATTATTGTTACCGGTAATTGGCGCGTTCTTAATCTCTATCATGGGCATTATCGGCACAAGACGCGTAGTATCTGTAAGCCCATTATTGGTATTGCGCGGGTAAATTGAGAATAATGATCATTTTTTGGAAATCGCTACAGACATCTATTAGCTGAAATATTCAGCAGAAGTTACGATAAATTATAAAAATAATTCATAAAAGAGGAGTTTAAAATGGTTCAACGTCAAAGATCACTAAATATTTTTTTATCGGCATGTCTATTCGCCGGCATGATGGGCAATATCGTTAATGCCGAAACGATTATGGAAGAAAAAAATATTAATGAAAGAGCTTTAAGTCTTGCTGATGGTATGGAAACACAAGTGATAGAATGGCGCCGACATTTACATCAAAATCCTGAGCTTCCTTATCAAGAATATGAAACTGCAAAATATATTGTCGCCGCTTTAGAAAAGATGGGCGGTTATGAGATTGAAACAGGTATTGCTAAAACCGGTGTGAAAGCGGTGTTAGTTGGTGGAAAGCCAGGACCTGTTGTGGCGCTGCGAGCAGATATGGATGGATTGCCAGTTAAAGAACAGAATGATCTTCCTTTTAAATCACTGGCGACAGGAGTTTGGGATGGAAAAGAGACTGCCATTATGCATGCTTGCGGACATGATACGCATGTTGCAATGTTACTAGGTGCAGCTGAAGTTTTCTCTCAAATGCAAGATGAGCTACAAGGTACGATTGTTTTAATTTTCCAACCTGCAGAAGAACAGGGTCCCGGCACGCCACTGAGTGGAGCGAATCAGATGATGGTAGAGAATATTCTGGATAACCCTAAAGTGGATGTCGTAATGGGACAACATATTGGTGGCTCGTATCCATCAGGATCAATTATTTATCGTCCAGGAAGTTTTATGGCAAGCGGTGATGGTTTTAAAATTGAATTTGAAGGAAAAGGTGGGCATGGATCATCGCCTTGGAGTGCAAATTCGCCACTTTTAGCTGCGGCAGAAACAACCATTGCATTGAATAATATTGTGAGTCAAAGAACTGATCCTCAAGATGGAACTATTGTTGTAACAGTTGGTGCGTTAAATAGTGGTAATAAGATGAATATCTTGCCAGGAACAGCAACTATTGAGGGAACCATTCGTTCTTTATCAAAGCGTAACCAAGCAATTGCTCATCAAAATCTTCAACGATATAGTGAGAATATTGCCGATAATCACGGTGTAAAAGTGAATGTTGAGCTCAGTACAGGATATGAAGTTTTAATGAATGATCCTATTGTGACAAAAACTATTGCACCAGCATTAGATATTGCAACAAAAGGAATTGGTGCAATAGAATCTTTACCATTAATGGGATCTGAAGATTTTGGTGCATATGGCAATAATGGTACACCGATTGTTTATTGGTGGCTAAATGCATCACCATATGCCGATCGTGCTGGTGCGGCAAATCATTCGCCAGAATTTATGATTGATGAAGATGTATTGATTGTAGGGGTTCGCGCATTAGTGGGAAGTGCATTAAGCTATATGGAAGCAAATACTTCTCAAGATTAATATTCTTATTGTAGTTTAAATTTATAGGTTAATAAAAAGCATTATCTCGTGATAGATAATGCTTTTTTATATGAGTAATTTTAGATAGACCCTTCTTTTTCAATCACTAATATGCGAGCAGGACCTTGAGGATGGGCAACATGTTCTGTTCCGATATCGGCATAAAAGATATCTCCGGTGTTAAGCTGGGCTATTTTGATTTTTCCGTGTTCTTTATAATGCATTTCAACAATTCCATGCATAACTGCAAAGACTTCTTCTCCATCGTTGATATGCCATATATAGGGTTGATCTGTCCAATGTAATCGAACGGTTGTACCATTTAAATTGGCAATATCTAACGCTTCCCAGGCTTTTTCTGCAGTAAATTCTTTGCTTTTAATAATTTTCATATAAATCATCCTATTAATAATCGTGATTGTGATATTTGCATTTGTACGATATTCGGCCGCTGTTTATTTTTAAGAAATGTCATTTTAATGATGATTTATCCCGTTTAATCTTCATCGATAATAAAAAAGCTACAGATGAAAGTGAGTTGTTTCATAATGATCTTATGGTTATCTCACTTTCGAGCTGTAGCTTTGATGCTAATGTTCATTAGCAATTAAATATATATTAGTGCAATCATTACGATTGCATCGCTTCTTTATACTCTTTTGAAGTCTCTTCAAATTTTGTCACCATGGATTGTGATGGTTTGCCGAGTAAGCTGACAATGACGATCATAAGGCTTGCAAAGAGGAATCCTGGGATGATTTCGTAAAGTCCTAATAGCGGGAATTGCGTTAAAATATCTGACACTTCCATATCACCACTTGCTGCTAACCACTCTTTGATTTTCGGGAAGATAATCACGGTTAAAGCACCAGTGATCATTCCTAAAAGCGCCCCATTTCTGGTAGTTTTACTCCAGAAAATCGAGAAGATGACAACCGGACCAAATGCCGCACCAAATCCTGCCCAAGCATAGGATACTAAGCTTAAAACTTTACTGTTAGGATCATAGGCAATGTAGATGGAGATGGCGGCAACAATAAAGACCATCATGCGCCCAATCCAAACGAGTTCGCCTTCTGATGCGTTTTTACGTAAGAATCCTTTATAAAGATCTTCTGTTAATGCGCTTGATGAAACGAGTAACTGACAGCTTAATGTACTCATAACCGCCGCTAAAACACCGGATAATACAATGCCGGCAATCCATGGGTTTAAGAGGACTTTTGCAAGTTCCATAAAGACAGATTCAGGGTTACCTTTAATTACTTCGCCTGTAGCGGTAACGCCGCCGATGACATTAATGCCGGCTGCTGGATTCTCTAAGAAGTACGCATAGCCAAAGAAGCCAACTAATACGGCGCCTAAAAGACACAATGCCATCCAAGTAATAGAGATACGGCGCGCTTTGGGGATTGTTTTCACAGAATCTGCTGCCATGAAGCGAACGAGAATATGCGGTTGCCCACAATAGCCTAAGCCCCAAGCAATCAAGGAGATGATCGCAATCCAAGTTAAGCCATGTGTGAAGTTCAGATGCGAAGGACTTGCTTGGCGAACGGTTTCAATGGCATTGGCGATATCAAATTCCCCCACATTGTTCATCTTTAAAATCACAACGGTAGGAACAAGGAGTAAGGCAAAGATCATTAATGTTGCTTGTACAGTATCTGTCCAACTCACGGCTAAGAATCCACCGATGAAGACATAAGCAATCGTTGCAAATGCGCCGACCCAAATGGCAGTATCGTAATTCATATTAAAAGTGGATTCAAACAATCTTGCACTCGCAACAACGCCGGAAGCGCAGTAGATCACAAAGAAGAAGAGAATAATAATTGCCGCAAAAATTTTGAGTAAGCGGCTAGTATCTTCAAATCGTCCTTGGAAATAGTCTGGCAATGTTAAAGCATCATTCGCTTTTTCTGTAAACATCCGCAATCTGCCGGCAACAAAGAGCCAGTTGAGATAAGCCCCTAATGTTAAGCCGATGGCGATCCATGATTCGGAAATTCCGGCAACAAAAATCGCGCCGGGAAGTCCCATGAGTAACCAACCGCTCATGTCGGAAGCGCCGGCAGAAAGTGCTGTGACAACACTTCCAAGGCTGCGTCCGCCTAAGATATAGTCGGAAAGATCTTTCGTGGATTTATAGGCATAAAATCCAATGCCGATCATGGCGATGATATAGATAAAAAATGTAATATGTATGGGTTGTATCGAACTCATAATAAGCTCCTTTAAATCCTAAAAAAGGGTAGGTTTTTATATTGACTCTTTTATTCGGCATGATCCTCTTGATAAGCATTGCTAATGAGTGCCGCATCGCCGCCGATTGCTGCTGTATTAATGGAAACAGAATGTTCATTCATAAAGCGTAATAGATAATTAGGTCCGCCGGCTTTAGGTCCTGTGCCGGATAAGCCTAAACCGCCGAAAGGTTGAACGCCGACCACTGCGCCGACTTGGTTGCGATTGACATAGAAGTTACCAACGCGAGCGAGCATTAAGATCTCATCGACAACCGTATCATTTCGGGTGTGAATTCCCATCGTTAAACCAAATCCGCTCGCATTCACTTCGTTGATGATTTTGTGTAGATCTCGGCGATCATAACGAATGATATGTAAGATCGGACCAAAGTTCTCTTTGTGTAGATCACTAATGGCATCGATTTCAAATACCGTTGGCGCGATGAAATAGCCTGTAAGGTTTGGATCAAGTGGTGCTTCGGCAATCATTTTTCCGGCAGCTTTGAGTGCATCGATATGTGCTTGCAAGCCCTTCATCGCACGTTCATCAATGACGGTGCTGACATCTGTTTTACGATCAAACGGTAGGCCAACGACATAATCCGCTAAGGCGCCTTTTAGTAACTCAATGATGCGATCGGCGATCTCTTCTTGGAGATACAGCACACGAAGCGCCGAGCAACGTTGTCCGGCACTGACAAATGCAGATTGTAAAGTATCACGCACAACTTGCTCAGGCAGCGCCGTTGAATCAACAAACATGACGTTTTGCCCGCCCGTTTCGGCAATGAGCATCGGAATAGCACCGTCACGTTGTGCAAGATTAAGATTGATATGTTTAGCCGTTGCAGTTGAACCTGTAAAGCAAACGCCGACAATACGATTATCTTGAGTAAAAAGGTCGCCGAGCAGTTTTCCATCGCCGGGAAGAAGGGCAATAACATCGGTTGGTAAGCCTGCTTCAAATAGGAGCTCAACAGTACGATAAGCGATAAGCGGTGTTGCTTCTGCTGGTTTTGCTAACACGGTATTTCCGCTCACAAGTGCTGCCGTAATTTGCCCTAAGAAGATCGCAAGTGGGAAGTTCCAGGGGCTAATACAAGCAATGACACCTTTTCCGCTGTAATGGAAGCTATTGCGCTCACCTGTCGCGCTCGTGAAAATGATTTCACGATCATATTTGCGAGCTTCAGAAGCATAATAACGACAGAAATCTGCGGCTTCGCGAATCTCATCTATTCCATCTTGAATGGTTTTTCCGGCTTCTAAGCTACAAAGCGCGATCAGTTCCGCACGGTTTTCTTCAAGAAGATCTGCCATTCTTTCAAAAATAAGCGCACGATTTTTAAAGCCTAATTGATTCCAATTAAACCACGCATCTTGTAATGCGCTAATAGCGGTTTCCACTTGGTCAGCTGTCGCCGTTGTGACTTTACCCACAATCGTTGTGAGATCTGTGGGTGATAGGGAAGTGCTAGATTCGCCAGAATTTTGTGCTTGTCCATTAATTAAGGGCGCAGCCGTCCAAGTTTTTTGTAAAAATTCGTGATAATCTTTGGCAAATGGTTCCCAAGTAGCGCTGATATTAGTATTAAGTCCTCGCGAGTTTTGATGACTTTTATAGAGATCATCAGAGTAGATCACTGCGGGGTTTTTAATAGAATCATATTGTTCTAGCAGTTTATTAGGGGCTTCAACTAATGACTCGATCTCCACTTCAGGATCGACTAATTGATGCACAAAAGAAGAGTTCGCACCATTTTCTAATAGGCGGCGAACAAGGTAGGGGAGTAAGTCATGATGTTTTCCAACCGGCGCGTAGATACGAACACTTTTGCCCGATTTCGCAATGATTTCATTGTAGAGCGCTTCCCCCATTCCATGAAGTCGTTGGAATTCAAATTGATCGTTCTGGATACTTTCGGCAAAGTTCAAGATTGATGTGACTGTTTGCGCATTATGCGTTGCAAATTGCGGTTTAATCGCACCTTGAGCCATCGGTGATAACATATATTTCGCACACGCTAAATAGGAGATATCGGTATTTTCTTTGCGTGTAAATACGGGGAAATTATTTAATCCGCGTACTTGAGAATCTTTTATTTCTGTATCCCAATAAGCGCCTTTTACTAAACGCACCGGAATCGTGGTCTTGTGTGATTTTGCAAGAAGTGTTGTCCAGATCAATGCCGGCAACGCATGTTTTGCATAGCCTTGAATGACAAGTCCTAAACCGCCCCAAGCACGAATTTCTTCAATTTCTAGGAGTTTTTCAAAAAGCTCAAGTGAGAGTTCTAAGCGATCGGCTTCTTCCGCATCAATACTAATCTCTGCATCAATTTGTGCGCCTAATAATGCCAGCTCTTTCACACGCTCAAAAAGCTCCGTCATCACCAGATCTTTGTTGGCA
>DXHP01000061.1 GCA_019113305.1 Candidatus Ignatzschineria merdigallinarum
AAGGCCAAAAACAATAAATGACTGTCGTTTTAATTTAACGGTTCGGCTTTAAAATAACGATGACGACTGCTAGCCCGAAATGGATAAAAAAGTGCAAATATTCTCTCCAGCGAGGCATCACCTTTTGAAAGAATTTTTAATCAGAGAGTCAATCAGATTATTTAAAACGAATTTCACTATCAAATCGACGTTACTATAAAATCATAAAAGCCGAAGTTCTTCTCGAATCTTCGGCTTTTATGTCATTGTTAAGAATGATCCTGCACTAGATATCCTCGGAAATTGTATGCGTTAAAGGGATCTCTAGCATTTGATCATCTTATTTTAATTAACGACCTGACATAATCTCGCTTTCATCAATTTTTGAGATCTCAAGACCACGCATTGGTGTTCCTAAGTTTCTTGAAAGTTTTGCGAGAAGTTCAAAATCTTCATAATTTTTTGTCGCTTCTACAATCGCACGCGCAAATTTCTCTGGATTTTCAGATTTAAAAATACCGGATCCTACGAATACGCCATCAGCACCTAAAAGCATCATTAATACCGCATCCGCCGGCGTTGCAACACCACCTGCAGCATAGTTAACAACTGGTAAACGACCAAGCTCTTTCACTTGTTTCACAAGTTCATAAGGCGCTTGAATATCACGGGCAAATACCATGAGCTCATCATCTGATTTTGTCGTTAATGCACGAATCTGCGCATTCACTTCACGCATATGACGAACCGCTTCTACGATATTTCCGGTTCCAGGTTCTCCTTTCGTACGGAGCATTTTCGCACCTTCTCCTAAACGACGAAGTGCTTCACCTAAGTTACGGCAACCACACACAAACGGCACTTTATAATCACTTTTAAGAAGATGATAAACATCATCCGCTGGCGTTAAAACTTCACTCTCATCGATGTAATCAATGTTTAAGGCTTCTAAAATTCTTGCTTCAGCAATATGACCAATACGAACCTTTGCCATTACTGGAATAGAAACAGCTGCTTGAATCGATTCGATTAATGCAGGATCTGTCGTTCTTGCAACGCCGCCTTCTTTACGGATATCTGAAGGCACACGCTCAAGTGCCATTACCGCGCAAGCACCAGCTGCTTCTGCGATTTTAGCTTCTTCAACGTTAACAACATCCATAATTACGCCGCGTTTTGGCATTTCGATAAATTGACTCATGGTCATACTCCTCTTAAATTTTAATATTTTTGATTTTGGTAAATCTTAATGGTGAACCTGATGATAAACCTCAATTTTATAAATCGAGATTTAAGGAATTTTTTGATCTAATTGATGGCTGGATCATTTTTTGAGTAGGATAAAAATGATCCAAACCCACCATTTATTAATTAGATTGTTATAAAGTTGTGTGTGCCTCAATCATCCGCTTTCAATCGTCTCCAACTTTTAAAAGGGATGATTAAGACAAATAAACGATCGTGCAACGGGCAGTTTTACGAAGGCTTATCAAGGATTAGCTCCTTCAGTATCAAACAATACATGCTATAACGACCTCTCAAAAGAGCCATTTGGATGATAAACTACCCATCCATTTTAAAATCTTTTACAATAGCGTGATAACTGTTTCATTTTAAAGTCTTAACTTTTAATGACATTTTAATAAAAGTTTCTAAATATTTTATTGAGCTCGGCACAAAATGCGTTATACCTTATCCAAAGATCCCCACAAACCGCTCTATCAGCAAATTATCGAAACAATCGAAACCGCAGCGCTTACTGGAAAATTACAACCTGGCGAAAAGCTTCCCTCGGAGCGAGATCTCAGTCGCTTTTTTAATGTGAATCGTTCCACCGTTGTTCGCGCAATGGAAGAGCTCCATGATCGCAATATTATTATTCGCAAAGTTGGTTCTGGGACATTTATTAATCCACAAAAATGGGGTTTATTTTCAGAGCCTCGAATGCAATGGAATCAAACGCAAGAATCTCACGCCTTTAAACCTGAAGTAAAATATGATCTTGCCAATGGTGATCTTCCTTTAGAACTCTATCCTTCGCTGCAATTGCCGGAAATTGATTGGCAATTATTGCTAGAAGCGGAGCAAGAAAATAGCGCCTCACGATTTGGGACAAAACGTTTACGAAAAACCGTACAACACTATTTGAAGCAGAGCCATAACTGGGATGTGGATCTTCATGAAATTCTTATCACTTCCGGCACGCAACAAGCAATCTCACTTATTGCCTTAGGATTACTCAAAACCGGCGATGCGGTCGCCATTGAAAACCCTTCCTATTTCTATTCATTATCCATCTTCCAAGCGCTCGGTATTAGAATCTACGGAATTCCGATGGATCGTGATGGGATTATGATTGAAAAGTTAGATGAGCTCGTCCATAAACATTCCCTTAAGATGATCTTCATTAATCCCATTTTTCATAATCCCACCGGCAATGTCATGTCACCGATACGTAAAAAGTCGCTCCTCGATTATTGCGAAAGAAAACGGATTTTAATCATTGAAGATGATGCTTGCGCACAGATTCAATTTGATCGTCACATCGATATTACGCCGCTAAAAACCCAAGATCGACATGATAATGTGCTCTACTTAAGCTCCTTATCAAAATATCTCGGTCGTTCGATTCGCATTGGTTGGATGATTGCCCCACCGGCAATTACCGAACATTTGGCGAACATTCGCCAGCAGCTCGATTCAGGTTTAAGTTCATTACCCCAATTTATGGCAGAGTTTTATCTCAACCATCATGCAAAGGCGCATGAAGCGAAACTCCAACAAGCGTTAAAAACTCGCGCGGATCATCTCGCAAACTGGGTATCTGAACATTTTGCAAATACTCTGACCTTTACGCGTCCGCAAGGGGGATTTCATCTCTATGCCGAATTAAAAGATCCTAAAGCTCACCGAAAAGTGGAAGAAAAGCTCAACCAGCTCTCAGCAACAGCGACCAAAAGCAGCCATTTTGGCGGTGATGATACGGCTTATCGATTAAGCTTTGCCAACTTTCCGATCTCGCATGAGCCATAAAATGAGGAAGCTCAGCGGCAAGACAAATAGTGTCGGACTACGATAAGGATGCAGTTCTGAAAAACCGAGAATATTTACCCAAACAGTATTACTGGAAATAATAAAGAGTAAACTGCCTAATGCGCCTACGAGTAGAGAATAAAATGCTCCCTGTTCGTTAAAACCTTTTAGGTAAAATCGGCAGAACATGACCGGAAAATGTGCGCTCGCCACCCAAGCAAACGCAATACCAAACAGAAATGCGAGATTGACACCTTTAAATAGATACGCCAATCCCACGCCGGCAAAAAATACTATCACCACAGATACCCGTGCGATCGCCACGTTACTCTGCTGTTTCGGCAGGATAATCGGAATTAAATCATGTGTAATACTCGCACTTGCCGCCATCACTAAACCGGCGATAACCGCTAATACCGTAATAAACACTAAAATGGCTAAGATCCATTGAAAACTCGATCCGCCCAATAGTTTTGCCAAATGTAGCAGCGCCATATTATTACCACCTTCGAGCACTTCACCATTTAACAGCACAAAAGCCCCAAATCCAATAATGAGATTGAGCATAAAGAAAAGTGCGATTAAAAATGTGGTACCTGCCGCGGAATAGAGCGCCGTCTTTTCATCTTTCACGGTAAAGAAGCGCATTAAAATGTGTGGCAATCCTAATAATCCTAAAACTAATCCTAAAATCAAAGATATCTGCTCAATGCCGGAACTGATCGCCGGACTTGGCATCAATGCTTTAAAACTCGATAAACTTGCTACGCGCACAAACAGTTCTGCAAAGGAGAAATGAAATGATTTCAGCACTAAAAAGGTCATAATGCCGGCGAAGATAAAGAGCAGTAACGCCTTAATGCTCTGTACCATTGTTGTGGCTTTCATGCCGCCAAGCAGGACTAATATCCCTGTTAATCCACCGATACAGAGAAGCGATAATGTGTAATCAATATCAAAGAGTAGTGATAACAGAGTCCCTGCGCCCATTAATTGTACAAGAAGATAAAAAATCGAAATCAATACACTTGTGGAAGCGCTCAAGGCTTTTAAACGTCGGCTATTAAATCCACGATTAATCACATCGGAAAAGGTAAAGGCTTCCGTTCGGCGCAGTTTATCTGAAAACAGAATCAGCAATAATGTCCAACCAATTAACGTGGCAACGGCATAAAAGAGCGAATCCATTCCTTGGCTAAAATACATCGCAATAGATCCTAAAAAAGCTGCAGCAGAGAGATAATCTCCGGCAAGTGCTAACGCATTTTGCGTTGCACCAATGGATCGTCCGGCAAGAAAATATTGCGCCGTATTCTTCTCTATTTGACTCATAATATTCTCTATTCTCCGAGGTTTTCAAGATTGGTTTGCATGACTGATTTATTCGTTTTTTGATGAATAACCACATACAGTATCGCCATCAAAACACCCCAAACCATAACGACAACGCCCCAAAATATTGAACCTGGAATACCCATCACAAAATAAGTGGCTAATGTCTTTGGTTTAAACCCTAATTGCAGATAATAAAAGATCATCGGCAATAAAGTCGCGATCGTTAATAACAGTCGATAATTCATTATCCCAACTCCGTTTCAACTCAATAATAGAAAATTACAAATACTTTTAAACATCAAAAAATTCCGGCATCACTATAGGATTTCAGCTAAAAACCAATCTTGCCCTAAAAATATCTATATATAATCACATTAACTTCAAAGAATTTACCAACAACTTGCTGGCGTACAATTTGAAAAAGCATACAAACATTCTCCCCAGCCGCAGATCAACTTCAAAAGACTTTTAACCAATCGATTCAAAACTCATCTGTTCTAAGAACGCTGTATTAAATCACAGATATAAAAAAAGCAGGCTTTTCAACCTGCTTATCCTATCACGATTATTGCGAACTTTTAATCCTCAATATCTTGCGCTTTATTTTCAAGATTCTCTGGCAGCAACATCGAAAAATCCCATGTGGCAAACGCTTTCTCTGCTCTTTTCTCACCATATTTCATTGCTAACATCATGAGATCAAAGGCTTGCTGATAATCCTCAAGCGTCGGCGGCGCGATCAATCCTTGGTAAAGAATCTCTGCCTGCTTATATTTTGCTAATGCATGATGATTTCCTTGCGCTAAATCGGTCATCGCATAATATTCCGCGGCTTTCGCATAATCTTTTTCAAGATCACCTTCGCCAAAATAGAGCATATCTCCAGCAAGATGCGCCGTATTACTATCCCCTAATGCCGCACCTTTAGCAAAATATGCCAGCGCTCTTGGATAATCTGGCGCAATATTCTCATCTTCGTCTTTACGGAACATATTGCCGAGACGGTTATAAGCAACTGCATCACCACGACTGCCGGCAAGTTCATAATATTCGATGGCCTTTTCAAGATTCTGACGAGTATTTCGACCATAACGATAATTATCCCCTAAGGATAATGCGGCTTTAGCATCGCCGGCATCACTTTGTTTTTGCTGTGCGATCATCACCCATTTATCACGGCCATAATCCCGTTCATCTTGATAAGCGATCACTTGCTGCTCTAGCACAAGTTTCTGTAAATCTGTTAATTTCTCAAATGGATACTCTTGCTTCTCAGGCTCACCATAAATAGCACTATAAAGATAAAGCTCGGCAAGATATTGTAGATTATCCGGATTTGATGCATATAACTCTTCGGTGAAACGCAATAAGTTATTGACACGATCTCTTGTCACTTGTCGATCTAACGCATGTTGATACCATTTTCTGGAACGTTCGATATCCGCCATAAAATCATAGCCATTTTTCTACCATAATTGCCCTAAATGCTCGCTCATTTCTGCTCGACCACCATTATCTAACACCTTCGATATCATATGTTTTGATAAATTCCGTATAACCATCTGGACCAATCGGATATTCCGACACTAATGCTAAATATCGCTCATACAATTGCTCTAGCTTCG